>AQRW01000107.1 GCA_000402295.1 Candidatus Aerophobus profundus SCGC AAA252-L23 | reverse complement strand
CTAGCTCGTAAACCCTGAAGACATATTTTTAAGGCTCTAAAATGAATAAGGAATGAGTAAAAATTTTCTCGTATAATAAGCAAATCATGAATCAAATGAAGTTGTTCTTTACGAGTTAACGCGGTGATCATAGAGTATGCAATTTTGTTTCCCAGTCTCTCTGGCGGCTAATCGCTCTATTGAGACGGGCCAATCAGTGGAGATTGATAGTTAAAAAGAGTTTAGAAATACGAAGGTGTGTTTGAAGGAATTATTGGGCGCGGCAACTAAGATCAACTGTCCTCCAGGAAAACTCAAACTTTTTCCTGAAACTGGAGTATATCTCCAGATTTGGAGCTCTTGCCTTGACAGAACAAAATAAAGAGGTATAAAACATCCAGTTTGTTAGGTCAGTAGTAGATTGAATTAGACAATTACGTATTTTCCCGAGAAGTTAAGCTCACCAAGAGAGATTCTGAAATATCCTTGAGATTACTTCCAGAAGAGACAATCAGTTAGTGGAGATTGGAGGTCGCCAGAATGACGATGGAGATTATAGTTGGGTTGGTGGTAATTGCTCTGTCCCTGGGCACGGTCATTTTTCTTACTCTATGGAGCCGCCGCATCATCGAGCGCATTCATCTTAAGTCCTCAAAAGTATTGCCGGAGATAAAACAGGAAATTGATGATGAGTGATTCCAAAGTTAAACCATCCAAAATAACTACAGTACTTTCCCGAGATCTAAGTCTTTTGCATATTACCATGATGGGTGTGGGGATGATGATTGGTGCCGGAGTTTTCCTGGGAATTGGCAATGCCGTAGGGATAGCTGGACCAGGTGGGTTGATACTTACCTTCTCTCTAAATGGAGTGATTGCTCTGTTCACCGCTATGTCTTATGCTGAGCTTAGTTCGGCCATTCCCCGAGCCGGAGGCGCCTATAATTTCGCCAGGATGGCTTTTGGTCGTGGTACCAGCTTCGTGACCGGATGGATAGAGTGGTTTGCTTCCTCGGTAGCAGGAGCTCTCTATGCTGTGACCTTTGCTATCTACACGGTTCACTACCTTTCCCAGTTGGGCTTAATCCAGATGACCGGCTTAAATTTCTCTATGCTGGAAAAACTAGTGGCAGTTTTAATCGGCAGCATATTTATATACATAAACTACCGGGGTGTATCCCAAACTGGAACCGTAGGAGTTTTGCTCACCTTGGGACAAACATTAACGCTTGCCTTCATCGCTCTGGTAGGAATAATAGTGGCTTTGTGTCACCCGGAACGTCTGGCAAATTTCCAGCCGTTTCTTCCCCATGGGTGGACCAAACTTCTGGTGACCATGGGCTTTACCTACGTTGCTTTTGAGGGATTTGAAGTGATTGCCCAGACCGGAGATGAGGCCATAGAACCACGTCGTAATCTACCCAAGGCCATGCTTTACTCCGTTCTCATAGTTGTATTGGTTTATGTAGGGGTCTCCTTTGCCTCTCTGGTGGCGATCAAAGACGTAGGGGAGCCGGCCTGGGTCTGGATTGGAAAGTACGGGACAAGAGGATTTGGGCAGGCTATTTCGCGACTCATTCCTTTCGGAGGCTTTCTGACCACCATTGCGGTTATTTTTGCCTCGACATCGGCTCTCAATGCTACCATCTATTCCGCTACTCGGGTCTCCTATGCTCTGGGGCGGGACCGCATGTTGCCCCATTTCTTTTCTCGTCTCTCAAAAAAGGGACTCATTCCTTATGTTGCTCTTCTGTTCAGCGCTGGACTGGTGATCAGCGTGGCCGTTTTCTTGCCCGTTATAGATGTGGCCTCAAGTGCCAGCATGATGTTTCTGTTCCTCTTTTTTCTGGTGAACCTCTGCGTAATCCGTATTCGCCACACTATGAGGGATGAACTAACTTACGGGTTTATTATGCCACTTTTTCCTTTTCTGCCCATTGCCGCCATAGTTATCCAGGCTTTGCTGGCCATATGGCTGGTTCATATGAGTTTGGTAGCCTGGATTGTGGGACCTATCTGGGTGGTCTCGGGAATCCTAATTTATCATACTTATTCCAAATACAAAACTACAACAACGAGGGAGGAGATTGTGGTTCTTCGAGAAGAGCCCATTTCCACTAAAAAGGGCTATCGAATTTTGCTGGCGGTAGCTAATCCGGTGAACGCGGTTCAACTTGCTTGGTCCTGTTACCAGTTTTGTCGGGCTAAAAGAGTAGAGGTAGAGGTGATACATATGGTGTCTGTACCACCCCAGGTATCTCTTTCGGATGCTTCCCAGTTTATGGTTCCAGGGGAAGAAGCTGTTGTGGAAGCAATGCTTTATCTCTCCACCGATTTTACCTTCGGTAGTACTATACGTTACTGTCGTAATGTTGCCCGGGGAATCATTTCTGCCGCTTGCCAGCAAAAGGCTGATTTACTAATCACAGGATGGAGAGGGTACAGCGGCAAGGGCTTTGTTCTAGGCAGTACCGTGGATCCGATATTAAAGCGAGCAGCTTGCAACGTGGTGGTTTTGAAAAACTGCGGTCAACAGGAGTACTCGCGGGTGCTAGTACCCTTTGCCGGGGGTCCCAATAGTGTTTTCGCTCTTGAGGTTGCCTCGATGCTGGTTAAGCGAAAGGGTGGTCGGGTGATTGTCTTTCACGCATCAAGGCCCGGTAAACCGAGAGAGGACATTGAAGCGTTTTTAAAAGAAACCGCACCATCACTGGGGGTAGATAACTCGTTATTTGAACCCAAGTATGCTATCTCCCGTAATCTCTTGAAAACCTTACTTGAGGAAGCGGAGCAGTATGACCTGGTAGTTATGGGGGCAACCCGGGAACCGTTATTTCAACAGATGGTTATGGGAGCACTGCCTGAAGAGTTTGCCCGGTACTACCAAAAACCACTGGTTATGGTTAAAGCCTCGCATTTAGTCAAATCTTTCCTCCAGAGATGGATATGAGGATGATGGAATGAGAGTCAAATTGATGAAGGAAGAATACCGATAAATAAAGGGGTTTTTAGATCAAAGTTTTTGACAAAAATATATAAGATGATAGAATTTTGAGAGGAAAAACTGATGAGAGATAAACCAGAGGTTGTTTGTGTAGGGATTCTGGTAGCTGATATTATTTCAGGGGCTCTTCCTCGTCTTCCCCGTCCCGGAGAACTTATGTTGACCGAGCGTATTTTACTCTCCGCCGGGGGCCTGCCAGTTAACGCGGCGGTCTCTTTAACCAGGTTAGGGTTTGAGGCTGGGGTAGTAGGTAAAGTAGGGAAAGACCCCCTGGGACCATTTATTGTTGATTATCTAAAGGAACAAAAAGTAGATACCCGGGGCATTAGAAGCTCTAAAGAGGCGAGTACATCCAGTACTATGATAATTCTTACCGAATCGGAGGATCGTAGATTTATTCATACCCTGGGAGCTAGTGCGGACTTTTCTATTGATGACCTTGACTTTGAATACATTAGGGGAGCTAAGGTACTTTACCTGGGGGGATACTTTGCGATGCCCCGTCTGACTCAATCTTCCCTGGTAAAGCTGTTTAAGTTTGCTCGAGAGGGTAAAACGATCACCGTTTTAGATGTGGTAGCTCCTCATTCCGGAGTTAACTTGTTAGCTCAATGCCGGGAGGTTCTGAAATATACCGATGTTTTTCTACCCAATGATGATGAAGCCCGAATTATTACCAGAGAGAGTGACCCTCTCAAACAAGCTGAGGTGTTCCTGAAGTTCAATCCGGAAATGACGGTGGTAATAACTAGGGGTAGAAAAGGCTCCCTGGCGAGAACACGGGACAAGATCGTTCGAGCTTCCGTCTACCCGGTAAAAGTAGTAGATCCCTCCGGAGGAGGAGATGCTTTTGACGCTGGTTTTATTGTGGGTTTGCTTAAGGGATGGGACGTTGAGCAGACCCTGAAATTTGCTAGTGCCATTGGAGCTTCTTCGGTGACAGCAATGGGCTGCACCACTGGGATTTTTACTATGAAGGAAGCTCTTAATTTTATCAAAGATAATACCCTAAAAATAGAGGTGGAAAATCGTTCCCTATTGATTGGGTAAGATGACTATTTTCATTCCCTCTTGACTTTCAGCCAAATGAAGTCCTTTTTTTATTTGGTTTAGAGAGAGATGATGAGTGATTAGTTCTTTTACTTTTATCTTTCCTTGAGAAATAAGATTTAAGGCTAACTTATTGTGGTAGGGAGCCGAGCCGTGAGTTCCCACTACGTAGAACTCACTGTAGTGGACTAGATTACTATCAAACCTGATGTAGGGCTTATCTTTAGGCAGTCCACCAAAAAAATTTACTATTCCTCGGGGAGCAATCATTTTCAGAGAGTCCTCCTGGGCTTGACCACTGGGACAGGCCACAATTATCTTATCTACTCCTCTACCCGAAGTTTCTTTTTTCACCCTCTTTATCCCGTCTTCGAGGGAGGGATTGATGATTAAATCCGGCTCGGCAAACTTACGGGCAAAGTTAATCCGATAGGAAGAGAGTTCCATAAGCATAATTTTAGTTGCTCCGTTGGCTCGGGCCAGTTGAAGATGTATGCATCCTAAAGGTCCGGCCCCGATGATGAGAACACTATCTCCCAGCCCAATTTTGGAAAGTTCCTGCCCGTTAATGGCGCAAGCCAGGGGTTCAGCTAAAGCTGCTTCCTCAAAAGAAATATTTTCCGGGATGAGATTAACACAGTCATTTTGAATAGCAATTTCTGGAACAATCATGTATTCAGCGAACCCACCGTTGTAATTATATCCGATAGCCCGGAGATTCAGACACATACCTGGCATACCTCTCCGACAGTAGTAGCATTTTCCACAAGGGATAGCGGGAGCTACGGCTATTTCCTCCCCAACCCGGTAACCTTTAATTTCTTCCCCTAGCTCAACAATTTCTCCCGAAACTTCATGGCCAGTGACGATGGGAAATTTGATGTGTTTGTGTCCGTGGTGATAGACCCGTACATCCGTTCCGCAGATGCTGCAAGCCTCAACTTTTAAAAGAATTTCTCCCTTTTGAGGATGAGGTCGCGGGATTTCTTTAATTTCCAGCTCTTCTATTTCTTTCAAGACCGCTGCTTTCATTTCTAAGACCTCCTCTTAATTTAGCTTTAAGGTTAAAAAGATAGCTGGTTCTTCAAATCTGTCAAGCAGGCGCGGCTTAAGTTTATGTTCGAAGATCCGACTTTTGCTGAGAAAAGATTCCTGTTTTTCCTGCTAAGGTAAGAGAATAATTTTTGAGAAGATTCAAGATGAATAGATAAGTTCAGCCACATTATAGCCATTTAATGCATTGATTTGACTAACGATTAAAATGGTATAGTATATTTTTACCGAGAAGTCAAAGATAAACTGGTGTCCTGGTGTTCAGATATGCTAAGTGATTAATATTTAAGTTCAGCAAGAGGTAGACGTTTGGTGGAGTTAGCCAAGTTAGACGCAGAGAAAATCGGGATTTTTCTCAAATCTCTGGTTAAAACGGCCAAGATTTTGCGTTTTTATCCGGAAAACAATCCTATGGGTCAAGTAGCTGTGAAGGAATGCCTACAGCGGCTAAGGGAGCTTGAGCCGCCCAAAGAGCTTACTCTCCGGGTGACTTTGGAGGCTCTCCTCTTTAAAGAAAGCCCGATGGCTGCAGATTATCCCGGAACGCAGCAGTTAGCTCGCCAACTCTATCTATTGCTGGTGGAGGAGCTAACCTTCCAGAGTGATACTACTGAGAATGATTTGAGGATCTTCTGCCAATTACTAAGACTTGATCCCCGGCAGGTTGCTCAAAGAAAGAGTTTCTCTGATTTATTAGCTCAAAAGGGTATTGAGCACATCCGGGTAATTGAATCCCGGCCACCCAAGATAGTTGAAGCTGACCAAGTTTCGGAGAAACTATTGGTTAAAATGATTGCCCAGAGAGAGCGCAAGCTCCATCAGAATCTTGCTCAAAAAATGGTCACTCCAAAGTTATCTGCCCCACAACCCCGAGTAGTTATTAAAATTGGTGTTGATGCGGATATTTCCTCTCTCTCCTTGCCGGAGCTAAATGAACTGATTGATAACCCTGGCGGGTTAGTGGGGATCTTGTCCCGTTTATCAAAGGTGTACTCAAAAGATGTTCAGGAGTGGGGACGTTCCGTGGGGGAGAAGTTAGGGGAAGCCCGAGAGCTTCTGGGGGAACTTGATGGGCAAGGGAAAACTGAGGTTCTTGGGAGGATCTCCAGTACAATTTCAAGGATGGATCCGGGAAATAAGGAGCGACTAATCCGTGATTGCTTACTACCTGGTCTTCTGGAAGGACGAGAGGAAGCGGAAATTTTGCGTTTTTTCTCCGATGTTGATTTAGCCCAGGCTCTGGGAATGCTCAGTCAAAGTGGGGTTTCTTTGCCGGGGACCTTTAGTGCCGCGGTGAGGAAACTTCACCTTCCAGAAAGACGTCAGGCTCTTCTTTTACCGATGCTAAAAAAAGAGTTAGAAAAGAAAGGATTTCAAACAGACGGTATCCCTCTATTTAAAGAGGAGAAAAGAATTGCTGCGATAGCCCAGGGTCAAGATAAAGACCAGCTCTCTTTTCTTGTTAATCTAAGTCAGTTACAAGACCTGGATTTGGTGTTAAACTCTCAGGATCGGGAGGAGTTAAAACTCTTCCGACGTCAACTGACCAAAATTGATTCAACCGCCGCCGAGCTGAGCTGCCTGCTCAATTTAAGCTACCTGGAGGGGGATTTAAAGATTTGCCGGGAGTTTGTTCAAAGGATTTCCGATCTGCTGGAAGAATTTCTTTACGGGGAGCAATGGAAGGATCTGACCCTCTGGATAAATCGTCTGCAGCAGGTAACCGCTGGGGTATCCGTGGAGAACTCCTCGACTATTGTCTTGATCAAAAAGATGCTCTCTTCTCTGGCTACTGACAATCTTGTTCGCTGTTTAATAGAGAAATATGACCTGGACAAGGATGAGGGACGACGAAAGGAATATTTGGATGTTTTGAGTGCCTTAGGTGAACTTAGTATTCCTGTTTTTATTTATTTTCTTGATTATGAGGAACGCCTCTCGGTGAGGCGGACGGTGCTAAATATTATGCTTAAGATTACCTCTGCTTATGTTGATTCTCTGTCCTTATATATAAATCATCAACACTGGTATGTGGTTCGTAATATAGTCTGGTTATTGGGGCGTTTTGGGCCGGGTAGCGAACAGGTCATTGCTCAGGCTCTCAATTATGAGCATCTCCAAGTGAAGAAAGAAGCTATCCGGTCTTTAGCTCTAATTGCCAGTCCAGCCGCTATTGACCAGATTGTCTTTGTCCTGGAATCCGCTGATCGGACGGTTAGAAGAATAGCTGCTGAGTATCTTTCGTCTCTGCCTGGGGAATTACTGCAACCTCATTTAGTGCGAATACTCTCCAGGAAGAGGTTTCTCCAAAGAGATATGTTCGTTGCTATTCAATCGCTGGAGATTCTGGGAAAAATGAAAGGGCCAGAGATATTGAAATTGTTCCGTCGGCTGAGTCGCGGGCGCTTTTTTTTCTGGAACTGGAAATTAGTACGGGTTGGTCTGATCGCCCGGAGAATCTTCAAGGAAAATGAGAAGAACTTTTTGACGAAAGAGAACTTTATAAGGTAAAGATTTCGATAGTTTTATTTAGTGGTTAAGAAGAATTGACCGAGGGAGAGAAAATGGAAAAGTTTGAATTGCTCAGAGGCTTGGTTAAATTAAAGCAAATTCTTTCTCTTTTTCCTCAACAACATCCTCTGGTTCAAGAGCGTGCTGAGCAGTTCTTGAAGGTCATCAAAACTTTGAGAGAAGAGGAAAATCAGGCGGAAATAAGTATTATAGATAAGGAAGTTTATGTTAACGGACATTCTCTGCGCCGGGAGAGTCTTGAATCAGTAGGTTTAATTAAGCAAATCATCAGCACCAGAGTTAACAGTTTTAGTTTCGCGCCGGACACCACGGCGAAAGAGTTAATTTCCCTGATGAGTTATCTTAATAAATGTCAACAAACTAACTTTGTTCCCGGGTTATTCAGTAAAGAACTTCAGGCTAAAGGAATAACTCACATTACTGTAGCCAGGATACTACCCCTGGAGATTTCCGGGAAAGAGGAAGAACTGATGGGACGATTCCCCAAACCAAAGAGCGAATACCAGGGCGCCGTCTCGGGGATCGAGAGTATCTTCACAAAAGTTATGCGGGGAAGCTCCTTCCGTCCCGAGAGTGTCAGCCTGATTGTTCAGGGATTGCTCAAAAAAGTAATAAAAGATAAGATTGCTCTGAGCGGTCTACTTAATATAAAAAATTACGAAGATTGTACCTTTCGGCATTCGGTTAATGTGGCTCTCTTGAGTCTTCTCCTAGGTAAGAGATTAAAACTTGATAGAGAATTATTAGCTATGTTGGGTGAAGCAGCTCTTCTGCACGATATTGGTAAGATTATGATACCAAAGGAAATTATCACTAAACCAGGGCGTCTCAATAGAACAGAATGGGAGATAATATATCGTCATCCTTTTGTAGGAGCAGAAATACTTCTAACTATCCCAGGGATTAGTTCTCTAACTCCTGGTGTTGCCCTGGGGCATCACGTTTATTATGACGGTAGCGGATATCCCTCTGTGGTAATTGAAGGGGAAGATAATCACCTACTAAACCATATTGTTAGCCTAGGTGATGTTTACGATGCCCTTACTACTGTTCGCAGTTACCGCAGACCGATGTTTCCTACCCAAGCTATCCTTCGGTTGTTACGTGGTGCCGGTACTCAGTTCAATCCTGTCTTGGTTAAAGTTTTTGTCAGTGTGGTAGGCTTCTATCCTATCGGGACCTTGGTGCGAACAGACCAGGACGAAGTTGGTGTGGTCACGGCAGTTAATCCAAAGGATTCCCTACACCCAATTATCAAGGTCCTGTCTAATGAACAGGAGGGGAAAGCTGTTTCACAACTTGTTGATACTTCCAGAAAGAGTTCCCTCGGAGCCGGTTACTTGCGTAATATCTCCCGGGTACTTAGTCGGCAAGCCTTATCATTTGAGGAGCGGGTCTCGCCAAAGAAATAGTTTTTGACAAAACTCTCTTTTTTCTTATAATTTTGGTAAATGGAAAAGTTTATGCAGACAAATTGCTGCTTAATCCTAATTTTATTTCTCGTTTTTTTTCTTTCCCTGTCAGCCTTCTCCGCGGAGATTATTTCTATCAATCCAGGGGAAAAGCTTATCTATCGTCTAAAACTTTTTAATTTTCCCATTGGACGCCAGGAATTTAAGATAGAGAAGTCCGTTCAGTTGAAGGATCATTCTGTTTATCCTCTTAGTTCCCAAATAAAGACGTCTGAGTTTGTGTCTAAGTTTTTTCGGCTGGATGATAAGATGGAGAGCTGGGTGGAGGTAAATAGCTTTTTTCCTCGTTGGGTTAAAATTGATTTTCATGAAGCAAGAGATTACCGAAACTTTGAGATTGAGATAAATCCGGAGCAAGGAAGGGTGATCATTGAGGATAAAATAAAGGGAAAAACATGGGAAAAGAAACTGGATAAACATGCTCCCTTACGTCCCCTGGATCTACTTTCTCTTATTTATTGGCTAAGAACTCAACCCCTAAAAGTAGGAAAGACTATTCCTGCTCTTTTGCTTGACTGTAACACCCTGGAAAAGATAGAAATAAAGATAACTAAAAAAGAAAAAGTGGAAACCTATGCCGGAACTTTTGAGACTTTTCTCTGTTCTTATCAAGGTAAGACAGATATCAAAGTGTGGTTCTCGGCGGATGAGGATCATCTACCGGTGCAGATGTGGGTGGAAACTACTGTTGGAACATTAATAGCTTCTCTGGTAGACGTTGTTCGGGAGAGCTCTGAATAATGTTTTAGAAGAACTTTATATCCACGCCCAGGGTAAATCTGTTTTCGGGTAGAGAATAGCCTGGCCATAGAGAGTAATCGTTCCATTCCATCTGGCCAAAAGCTTGGACATCCCCAATTTTCCGGGCGATCTTGACCTTGCTTCTCCAACCCGCTTTTAAGGTATTCAAGCTGTCCTCCTGATAATATCTTTCTCCTGTGCTCTCTCCTCCTATCTCTACCAGCCAGTTTTCTCTTTTCCACCTTAGCCGTATTTCTCCATTGCCAGAAGGAGCATGGGGGACTACCCAGCCTGTTTTTTCCTTATTGGTGGTATTCTGAGAAACAAAATTTCCTTCTACCTCAAGGTTTTTGGTGAAGTGATAAACCGCGTTGAGTTTGACTCCCTGACTTTGTATCTTGACCGTATCCGGCTCGTTTTTTACTTCATCTTCCTTCCAGTTCCAGATGACCTCCTTTCCAGTACGAGAAAATCCGGTCAAAGAAAAAGTCAGTTGGGGTAAAGGCCGGTATTCTACTGATAATTCATAATTCCACAGGTTTACCGGACCTAAGTTTTCGTTGGGTAGGACGTAGTCATTGGCTAGATATAAGTCGGAAAATCGCGAAAGATAGAATTTCTTCTCTCCCAGTAGCCCGATTTTTGCGTTTTGATTGGGTTTCCAGGTAATCATCAATCGGGGAACTATCTCTCCTGGCTGATTAGGGATGCCCCCTATGGTTTTAAATCCCAATCGGCCACTTAAAACAAGATTTTTGTTTAATACTATAGCTTTATCTCTTATCCAAAGGTGCGTTTGGTTCTTTTCGGGGATATCATTTTCACCTGTGAGTCTTTCCCACTCACCGGTAAATCCCAGGCTAAGCGGGCTTTTCCTCCATTCCACAGCAATTTCCCCACCCAAAGCAAGGTCATCATAATTTCTCTCATTTTTTAGCCCGGCCCAGTCTCCCCATCCTTTTACTTTGAAGGTATGACGCTTGACCGGCACGGTCCATCCCAGGATCAAAAATACCTGAGTTTTCTTTTCCGATTGATCCTGGGGTAATTCCATAGTGCCCTGATAGCCCGTAAGATCCAGGGAAATCTGTCTATCTATTTCTGAACCCAGGTTGACTACAGCTCTTACCTTATTCTCTTCGGCACTAAGAGCGGTGTCACCAGATTCAAATTGGGTCCAAAGGTCGGTTGAATTTCCAACTAAAGTAAGAAAGGTGGTGAGCGTTTCCTTTTTTCGGCCATAGTCAATCTGATACTTAAAGGTATTTTCTGATCCTGCCAGAGCTATAAGATGTAGGTAGGGCAGCTCGCTCCGGGGGATAAGAGAAGGATAGTAAGCTTTCTCTGCCAGGGCGGACTGAAAAGAAGGTTTTGTCTCTCCCTTTCCTTCTTCCCGGGTCATATAAGTTAGCTCTTTTTCCTGAGCAGGAAGAGGATAAGGCTGTGGGGTACGAGTATAAGGGTCCGGAGAAGGAGAGTAAAAGGGAAGAGGAACCACTGCTTTCCTCGAGGGAGCGGGCATAATTTGGGGGATCTCTCTTTTTGTTAGGGGGAAGGAAGGTGGAAAAGAACCTCCAACAACAGAGAAACTTATTAGTTTAGGTCGGAGGCTAATTCTTTTTTCTCCCGCCGGTCTATAGGCAAAGATTTCTCTCTTTTTCTCCCGGACAACCTCTGCTTTTGCTCTATAGGGAGCGTAGAGTTGTCTTATCCCGGGTGAGTAAAAGGGAAGAGGAGCAATTTGTTTTCTCTCTGGTGCTGGGGTAAGGGC
>AQRW01000106.1 GCA_000402295.1 Candidatus Aerophobus profundus SCGC AAA252-L23 | reverse complement strand
ATTGCGGTTATCTCCGACCATGGACACAATATTGGGGAGCACAACATAGTAGGAAAGCAAGGTCATCCGATGACCAGAGAAGTGGCTGATCTTGTCTTGATGATTCGCCACCCTCAAGGAGAAGGAGCCGGAACAACTTGTGAGAGTTTTATTTACAACTTTGATCTTCCTCCTACCATTTTAGCTTATTTAGGAATTGAACCTGATCAAGCTATGGATGGAAAGAATATCTGGCCCTTAGCTTTAAGTAAAGGTCCCGAGCTTTATGACCACGTTACCTCTGCCTGGGGACCGGTAGTGATGGTGCGCAACCAGCGCTGGTGGTATAATGCTTACCTTTGGGGAGAAGCTCCTCTTCTCTTTGATTTAAAGACAGATGCCCAACTGGAACACAACGTAGCCACAGAACATCCGGATGTTTGTGAGAAAATGAAAAACTTAGCGGTAGCGGATGCCGGAGGTAGTATTCCCGAGTATCTTCGGAAAACAACTGATCGACCGGGGTGTAGCCCGCTATTGGGGTATTGAAACTGCAGCGGGAGAAGAAACAATCTCATAAAAAGCATATTCTTGAGAGTAGGGGAGGCTAAAGCCTCCCAATTGTTTTTTAACTCGTGCTTCACGGAGGGCGACTAAAGTCACCCCTATCCATAACTCGGTTCTTTAAAATCTTGGCCTGGGTAAGGTAACCACAGTTTTTAGCCTGCGCTTATTTGCGCAGCTTAAAAGCTGCGGCTACCATGGCTTCTTTTGCGCAACCTAAAGGTTGGGGTTATCGTAACTCCTTTGCGCAAGTTAAAACTTGCGGCTACCTTTGGGAAATCTAAACTATTATTAAAGAACAAGGAGGTGATGTCTTAATTCAGCATCCAATCAGTCTGATTATGAAAGGAGGAGAAACAAGTGAAAGTACAATTTCACAAGAAAAGAATGCTAAGATTAGTAGTCGGAGTAGCGGTGATTTTGGCCATTGCCGGGTCAACAGTCCTGGCCAGTGATGCTCTTTGGAATCAATTTAAAGGAAAAAAGATAGGTGTTTTCTTTTTTCGCAACACTTATTTTGACGGAATTAAGTATTTCATCCCCGAATTCGAGAAAAAGACAGGAATAAAGGTCGAGTCTATTGCTTATTCTGAGCAGGTTGCTCTACAAAAACTGGGTCTTGAATTAGCCTCTCCTGCAGGAGCCTATGACGCAGCCTGGCTGGGAGGATCAAGTTTACCCTCTGAGGTGAAAGCAGGCTGGGTTACACCTATTGAACCTTTTATCAAAGACAAAAGTATTACCGATGATAGCGTTCTGGACATGGATGATATTCTCGAGGGGCCGCTAGACATGATGAGATATCAGGGAGTTCTGTATGGTCTACCCTGGTTTTCGGCAACCGTAATCCAATACTGTCGCAAAGATATCTTTGATAAGTATGGTCTAGCGGGGCCGGCAGATACCATTGATGAGTTTATCGGTGATGTTATCAAGGTTAATACTCCCGATGTTCCCGGAGTTGCTCTTCGAGGAGCACCCAATAGAAATATGAATCAATGGCACTTTCCCATTTTCCTGCGCGGATTAGGAGGGAAGTTTTTTAAGGATATTGAAAAAGGTGATCTTCACCCGGTCCTTGACTCTTCTCAGGCCATTATGGCAGCTCGTGTTTACGGGACATTACTGCGTTATTTCAGTATTCCCGGAGCAGCTTCCTCCACCTTTGACGATGTAGTAATAGCTATGCAACAGGGCAAAGTGGCTATGTGTATTGAAGGTGCACCTCTGGCCGGTAGAATACTGGACCCCGAGCAATCAAAAGTAATCGGGAAACTATATTTTGCTCTGGTTCCTCGAGGTCCGGCCGGACGATTTCCCTCTTTTACCGGCCACGGCTGGATGATTCCTAATAATGCTCCCAACAAAGAAGCCGGATGGTTGTTCATGCAATGGGCTACCAGCCGAGATATCCTTTTGAAGACCTCTCTTGACTACAAACATATTGCCGTTACCAGGAAATCTATCTGGAGCGATCCGGCGTTTGTAAAAAAATGGGGCTTTGCCGGCGGGTTTTTGGAGAAATTCATGAAGAGCCTGGATATTGGCTATCCGGAATTTCGGCCCCGAATACCGGAGTGGCCGGAAATCGGTGATAGTGTAGCTCTGGCTTTAAACCAGGTGATAGTGGGAAACAAAACAGCCGAGGAAGCTTTTACTGAGGTTAACAAAAAAGTAGATGATATCATAAAAGAAGCGGGGTACTATCAGAAGTAGAATAAAAGTAAGGGAGGGTCCACTTTAGGGTCCTCCCTTACAGAAAAAGTATTAACTAAAAAAATAACACAAAATCAGAGTGAGAGAACAAAGGATTTATTTTTTTTGGCTTTTGCCTTTCTTGATAATTTTTGGGGTACTAACCATTATTCCGGCTCTCTTGAATTTCTATCTGAGTTTAACCCCCTGGAATCTCATTCGTCCAGGTTCTCAAAAATTTATGGGATTACGTAATTACATCTCCCTGGCCTCAGATTCCAGATTTTGGAATTCTCTGTGGGTTTCCTTCTACTACATATTTATTCCCGTAACCATCCAGATGATCCTGGGTTTTCTATGGGCCTTAGCTTTGCGTCCTCGGCTTAAAGGCACTCAAGTAATCCGTACTCTTCTCCTTATTCCTATGGTTATCCCACCGGTAATCGTGGGACTCACCTGGAAAGTGCTTTTTACTCCCAATCTAGGAGGAATCAATTATTACCTTAAAATGATCAGTATCCAGGGTCCCGACTGGCTAAATCGTCCATTTACTGCTCAAATTGCTGTTCTTATGGCGGCAGTATGGGAATGGAGCCCTTTTGTAATGCTTCTTCTCTTGGCCGCTATGGAGAATTTACCATCTGAAGCTATGGAAGCAGCGACTATAGATGGAGTTAATAAACTACAAATGGTCAGATTTATTGTCCTCCCTCTGATCAAGCCGGTAATGATAATTGTCCTGCTCTTTAGAATAATGGATGCCCTGGGAATTCTGCCTCTTATTTTCGTGATGACTAAAGGGGGACCAGCTTCAGCCACTGAGATTATCAATTTCTATGCTTATATGTCTGGTTTTGTTTATTACAAGATTGGATATGCGGCTAGCTTAATTACGGTACTTTTTGCCCTCGTATTTGCTCTCAATTGGTATTTTCTTAGTGCGGTAGCGAAACAAGGATAAACAGAAAATGAATGGATTAAAATTTATCCGGCGTAACCTTTTCCTGGTAGGAATATATATTTTTGTATTGGCCACTTTAATCTTTACCTTATTTCCCGTAATTTGGCTGGGACTACTCTCTCTGAAAACTCAACTTCAAGCCTTTACCTATCCTCCTCTTTTTATATTCAGGCCCACTTTTAAGCACTATTATGAGGTGATAGTTCACTCAAATTTCTTCCGTTACTTTTCCAACAGTATGATTGTAAGTCTGGGCTCCGTGGCGCTCTCCTTAATCATAGGAGTTCCGGCTGCTTATGCCTTCAAAAAGTGTGAATTTCGATTTAAAAATCAGATTATCAGTTGGACACTCGCTACCAGAATGCTTCCAGCTATGGTTTATGTAATACCCTACTTCGTGAGTTTTCAGTATTTAAAACTGATAGATACCCGGATGGGACTGATCATAGCTTACTTGACTTTCAATCTTCCTATCGTGGTGTGGACTATGAACGGCTTCTTTGCCCAATTCCCTACCTCTATCGAAGAAGCGGCGAAAATTGACGGTGCCTCTACCTGGCAATCTTTTATCTATGTTGTTTTGCCCCTTTCCACCACCGGGCTCATCGCTACCGCGCTTATTATTTTCATGTGGTGCTGGAATGAATTTATCTTTGCCCTGGTTCTCACCCGGAGAGAGGCGCTGACCGCCACCATAGCTATAATAAACTTTATGGCTTACGAGGGTATAGAGTGGGGTAAAGTAGCCGCCGGGGCTATGATAGTTTTAATTCCGGTTATTTTCTTTTCTATCATGGTACGCAAATATATGGCTAAAGCAATGTTTTCCGGTGCCATAAAAGGTTAAATTTAGGGGATAACGCCAAAATGACCAATAAAAAGAAATTCTCCTTAGGAGAATGAAAGGATGATGATGATGATGATGATGCGGATAGCGTTAGGAAGTGACTACGCAGGTTTTCAGTTAAAAAACATAATTAGGGAATACTTGCCGGAACTAGGGATGGAAAGCAAAGATTTTGGTGCATTTTCCCAAGAGTCCGACGATGATTACCCTTATCTCGCGGCTAAGGTAAGTGAATCCGTGGTCAGCGGAACATACGATAGAGGCATCTTAATCTGCGGAACGGGCCTAGGTATGTCCATTGTAGCGAACAAAGTTCCGGGAGCTCGGGCAGCCCTATGCAACGAACTTTTTTGCGCCCAAAAATCACGCCAGCACAATAATGCTAACATCCTGACCATGGGAGCTCGTATTGTAGGAACAGAGTTAGCCAAAGAGATAGTAAAGACCTGGTTGACCACAGAATTTGCGGGAGAACGGCACGCTGTTAGAGTAGATAAATATGCCGAAATTGAAAGAAAGTACGCCGGTACTGGCTAAATAACCAATATAGCAAAAAAGGAGATCAATGATGATAAAAAACAAGAAAGTTGTTGATCTATCTCACACACTCCTGCCTGGTGAGGAGGAGTATAAACTTGAGGTTAAGAACAAGTTTGTGGATGAACTCTTGCCTGGGTATCATCGGCCAGAGGGAAGCTGGTATATAATGAGTGAGGTAACCATGTGGTCACACGTGGGAACTCATATTGAAGCTCCCTATCACTATCTTAAGGAAGGAATGGATGTCTCTGAAATTCCTCTCTCCAGACTGATGGGTGAGGCAGTCATTCTGGACTTTTCTTATAAGAAGACCAACCAGGCCATTGAGCGAGAAGAGCTGGAAACTAGAGGAAAAGAGGTTCAGGAAAATGATATCGTCATACTGAAGACCGGGCTGGACAAAAATTATCGTACCCCACTGGCTCACCAGCGACCTTATCTTACTCCCGAGGCTACACAGTGGCTGGTGGAGAAAAAGATATCCTGTTTGGCTACCGATGCCTCTGGTTTTGAGGTCCGAGGAATAGATAGCCAACCTAATCATGAGCTTTTGTTCAAGAATAACATACCTGTTATTGAGCATTTAACCAACCTGGAGAAGTTGACCAAAAAAAGGGTTTTTTTAGTAGCTTTGTGTTGGAAAGTGAGAGGATTGGATTCTTCTCCTGTAAGAGTCATTGCCATTGAGGAGTGAGGTGTTCCTATGACCGAGGTAACCATTCCTGAAGAAAAGCTCCTGAAGATGTATCGGATTATGTATACGATTCGGCGTTTTGAGGAGAAACTATATACTATTTTCCTGTCCGGCGAGGTACCGGGAACAATACATCAATGTGATGGACAGGAAGCCGTAGCCGTAGGGGTTTGTGAGAATCTCAACCAGGATGACATCATCACCAGCACCCACCGCGGGCATGGACATTGCCTGGCTAAGGGGATTCCTCTTGATGAGATGATGGCCGAGATTATGGGGAAAAAAACTGGTTGTTCGGGGGGAGTGGGTGGAACAATGCATCTTTACTGCTCGAAAAAAGGTGTCTATGGGACCACCGGTATTGTCGGCTCGGGAGTACCCGTAGCTGTTGGTCTGGCTTTGGGTATAAGATATAAAGGAGAAAAAAGAGTAGTTGTATCTTTTTTAGGAGAGGGAGCCGTCAACCAGGGGGCAGTTCATGAGGCTATTAATTTAGCCTCGGTCTGGAGACTTCCGGTTATATTTGTTTGTGAAAATAACAAATATGCTGTGTCAACTCCCATCAATGAAACATCCCGTCTGCGGGATCTATCCGAACGGGCAAAAAGCTACGGAATTCCTGCCCTAACAATTGATGGAAATGATGTTATCAAGGTCTACACTGTGACCAGGCAGGCCGTTGAGCGGGCACGAGCCAACCTGGGACCAACGTTTATCGAATGTAAGACCTACCGATACAAAGGTCATTCCCGGTCTGACCCAGCCATTTATCGTTCCCAGGAAGAACTGAATTCCTGGTTAAAGAAAGACCCCCTACCCAGACTAAGAGACTACCTTCTCAAGAGAAAAACAACTGATGAGGCAAAATTGAGAGAAATTGAGAATGAAGTTGGATTGAGTATCGACCGGGCATTAACTTTCGCCCGAAAAAGTCCTCAAGTTAATCCCCGGGAAATAGTTAACTATGTTTTTGCTTAAGGTATTCCAATGAAAACTCTAACTATAGCTGAGGCATTAGGTCAAGCTCTGAGTGAGGAAATGAGAGAAAACAGAAATGTTTTTCTCTTAGGAGAGAATATAGGCCTTTTTGGAGGGTCCTTTCAGGTAACCAAAGGACTGATTGATGAATTTGGTGTCGAGAGAGTAAAAGAAACACCCGTATCTGAGGCAGCCATAATAGGGGCAGCGGTTGGGGCAGCTCTTATGGGACTTCGTCCGGTGGCGGAGATAATGTATATGGATTTTATTGCCTGTTGCATGGACCAGATAGTAAATCAGGCAGCCAAGATACGGTTTCTTTCGGGGGGAAAGCTGAACGTCCCCCTGGTAATAAGAACTGCTCTGGGAGCAAATACCCATGGGGCTCACCATGCCCAATGCCTGGAAGCCTGGTTTATGCATACTCCTGGACTCAAGATAGCTTTTCCCTGTACCCCTTATGAGGCTAAAGGCCTTCTAAAATCAGCCATCAAGGATGATAATCCGGTAATTTTTCTGGAGCATAAACTTCTCTATGGGAGGAAGGAGAAAAATCTTGAGACAGGCGAGGCATTCCAGAAAATACGAAGCCTATTTAGTGTGCCCGAAGAGGAATACATAGTTCCTCTGGGAGAGGCGGATATAAAAAATGAAGGTGAGGATGTTACTATAATTGCCACCGGACTTATGGTGTATCGATGCTTGAATGTAGCCCAGGATCTCTCCAGGGAGGGAATCCAGGCCGAAGTAATTGATCTGAGAAGTCTGATTCCCCTGGATAAAAGAACTATTACCTCCTCGGTGAGAAAAACTGGCCGGGCAGTTGTAGTTAGTGAGGACCAGGTTACCGCCGGAGTATCGGCTGAGGTTTCTGCGGTAATTTATGAAGAAGCTTTTGATTACCTCGACGCACCGGTGCAAAGAGTGGGAGCTCTGGATATTCCTATTCCTTTTTCTCCCCTAGCTGAGGACTACACCATACCCAACAAAACAAGAATATATGCGGCGGTGAAGAAGTGTTTGGAAAGGAATTGAAGTGAGAAACCTAATTGTAGTGGGAAGTGTCAATATTGACGTTTTCCTTAGAGTCCAGAGAATGCCTCAAATTGGTGAAACTATCCTTGGACAAAGCTTCTACTGGCATATAGGAGGAAAAGGAGCTAACCAGGCTGTAGGAGCGGCCCGACTGGGTGCTCCCGTGTATTTTGTGGGTAAGGTGGGGAATGACCCTTTTCGCCAAACAATACTAACTCAATTGAAGAAAGAAAAAGTAGACACCAAATACGTGATCGAAGATGCAGAAAATCCTTCGGGAATGGCAGTAATTCTGGTAGACAAGGATGGTGGCAACTGCATTACGGTCATCGGTGGGGCAAACCGAAATTTGCTTAAAGAAGATATTGAGAGAGCCAAAGAAATTATCCTGAAGGCAGATGTGATTATTTTGCAACTGGAGATTCCTTTAAGAACTGTCGATTGCGCCCTTCAATTAGCCAGAAAATCCGCCGGGTACACTATTCTTAATCCAGCCCCGGCTGCTCCTTTGAGCCCCGAAATTCTTGCCAACACGGATCTTTTAGTACCTAATAAGGACGAAGCAGAGAAACTCTCCGGCATAAAAATAACTTCGCTTGAGGAAGCCGGCAGAGCCGCCCACTTACTTTTGACCCGAGGGGTAGGGACAGTGATATTGACTCTGGGAGAACAAGGAGCTTTCCTGGCTGAGCAAGGGATAACCCGTCATTTCCCGGGTATTCCGGTTAAGCCTCTGGATACTACTGGAGCCGGAGACGCTTTTGTAGCCGCCCTGGGAGTTGCCCTGGTGCAGAAAAAAGATTTGGAAGAGGCCGTCAAATACGCAAATTATGCGGCGGCTCTTTCAGTGACAAAACTAGGAGCCCAGGCATCTTTACCTTCTTGTAAGGAACTTCAGGAATTTATGGCCAGTGATATAGCCCAGCCACGTTATCCCTGAGAATTTTTCCGCAAAAATTCATTTGACTATTTAGCAATTTTTGTGTATCCTGTAACAAAGTGGTAGGTTTGACGTAACGGGAGAGATTCCCTAAAAAGTAAGATTCAGGGAGCTTGGAGTGTCCCAAGGCAAATCTTTTCTTAGTTTGGGTAGGGAGGTTTTAACCTCCCAATTGTCTTTTAATTCTTGCTTCACCGAGGGCGACTAAAGTCGCCCCTACCGACTGGTTTATTTGGTTCGTCTGGGTAGCCGCAGGCTTTAGCCCATTTGTTATGATCCGGTAGCCGCAGGCTTTAGCCTGCGTTCATTTGCGCAAGTTAAAACTTGCGACTACCATGATCTCTTTGCGCAGCTTAAAAGCTGCGACTACCCTATTAAGATCTTTTCTAAAAAGGTAAAAGCTATAAATAAAAAATCAAAAGGAGGTGAAAACGGGAAAGTACCTTTATGGACAAATAAATTGCCTGATAGTCAAAATAAATAAGGGGGTTAAAGATTATGAGTAGAAAAACTTTTAGAAAGCGGTTACTTGTTGGATTGGGAGTAACGTTATTGGTCGTCTCCCTTTCGACTTTTGCCTTGGCGGCCTGCCCCAGTGCTACATCTCTTAGAGGGAAGACTGTCTATTTAGCTATGCTCTCGGTTCCTGGAATTCCCGAGGCTCTCTCGCATGTAGGGGAATTTGAGAAGGAAACGGGCATAAAAATTAACATTGAGATGTTACCGGAGAAAACGTTACGGGAAAAAACTACCGCTGACCTGGCTTTTGGAACGGGTATCTACGATGCTCTAATGTTTGGTCTGATGTATGTCACTCCTTACGCTGAGGGTAACATGCTTATGCCTCTCAATCAATTCGTAGATAGCGAGGATCCATCTTATCTGAACAGAATAAAGATAAACGACTACATACCCAGAGCCCTGGAAGTAAATAGTTATGGCGGAAATCTGTACGGGCTTCCTTTCTATGCGGAAAGTAGCTTTCACTTTTATCGAAAGGACCTTTTTGCCCAAGCGGGGCTGTTCGAGCCTCGTTCTTTGGACGACATCTGGAATGCTGCGGAGAAGCTCACCAATAAACCCAATCTTTATGGAATCATCATGAGAGGAATAAGGGGTGGTGGATTAAACGTTTACACCTGGACCAGTTGGCTGTGGGCTTACGGCGGCAAATATTTTGATGATGATATGAAGCCGGTTTTGGACAGCCCCGAAGCCATAGCCTCGGTTAAGGCTTATGCTGATATTCTGAAGGCATACGGTCCCTCAGGAGTAGCCGGTTTTGATTGGTCGGTGGTATCTACCTATGCCACTGAGGGAAAAACTGCCCAGTTCTACGATGCTACTCCCTTTGTCAGCATGATCGAGGCGGATACTTCCTCTACCAAGGGAAAATGGGGCATCGTTGTGCCCACGGAGATCAAGAGTCCTGCTGGTAGCTTTGCTCCAACCATCTATACCTGGTCCTTTGGAATGTCCGCTCATGCTGGAGAACCCTGGGCCACCTGGAGATTCATTTCCTGGCTAACCGGTTATGAAATGAGTGAAAAGCTGATAAGTGAAGGATTTACGTTTGCCGGCGCTCTTTCCCGTAAATCACAGGTAGATGAGCACCCGGATACAGCCAAGACTTATTGGGCAGCAAAGACATTGGATGCATTAGCAAAAGCTCCCTTAGACTTTAGGCCACGTATTAAAGAATGGCCAGCCGTGGGTGATGCTATCGGAGCCGCATTATCCGAAGTTATTGCTGGTCAGAACACGGCTAGTACTGCTTTCAAGGCGGTAAATAAGCAAGTCTACCGAATTATGGAGCGAGCAGGGGCTTATAAGTAGTAATTCTCTCCTCCAGACATTTATTTAAATCATACCGGAGATGGAGTCTACTACTCCATCTCCGGTATGACCATAAGAAATCCTGTTGTGTCTGGCTTAACGGGTATATAACACTAAAAAAGAGAGGTAGATGAAAGACAAGCACGTATTGATTGGTTTTCTTTTGCCCACGGTGGTGGTCCTGGCAACCATATCGATTTATCCCACCTACTACTTAATCAGTACCAGTCTGACTAATCGGTCTATGGCCTCTGCCACCGCTCTGATCCAATTCATCGGAGGACACCACTATCTAGATCTCTTAACCGATCCCTATACTTTCAATGCCCTCAAGGTTTCTGTGCTGTTTACTCTGTTTACCGTGGGAGTATCCTTTGCCGTTGGCCTAGGAGTGGCTTATCTTCTCAGCCAGGATTTCATGCAAAAATACGGTTTCGTCAGAATCTTTTTCATTATTCCCATGGTTATGGCTCCCGTAGTTATTGGTTTAACCTGGCGGATTATGCTCTGGCCCGACTTTGGTATTATCAACGCTTTGTTAGGATTAGTGAATCTTCCCCAGAAGGGATGGCTGGCCCAGGCTGGTACAGCCTTACCCACGGTGATATTTATCGATGTGTGGGAGTGGACACCTTTTGTGATCCTGGTTCTCTTGGCTGGATTTCAGTCCCTACCTAAAGACCCTGTGGAAGCAGCTTATGTTGATGGAGCGACCGGTTGGCAAGTCTTTCGGTATGTTAGCCTTCCGTTGCTCAAGCCAATAATTTTGGTGGTGCTACTGCTTCGACTAATTCAGGCTTTTCAATGGGCTGATACCATTATAGTAATGACTAACGGGGGACCAGGAGTTGCCACTCAAACAGTCTCTTTTTATACCTATCAACTGGCTTTTGTATCTTTTGATGTGGGAAGAGCCTCAGCTATGGCGGTTATGATTCTTATTATTACTATTTTACTGTCAACGGCGTTAGTAAGAAGCCTTAGACGTAAACAATAAAGCAAGAGGGATGAAATGAAAACTACCAAAACAAAAAAGATAATCACCTGGGTAGCCCTCATTATTGTTATTCTGGTCTTTATGTTTCCCCTTTACTACAATATTTCCACCTCCTTCAAGAGCCAGGAAGACGTAGCCACCAGCCCCCCTACCTGGATATTCAAACCCACCTTAGTGAACTATCAACGGATAATAATCCCCGGATTTGTCTCTAAGAAATTGACTATGACCTTGTCCGGAGGCCACCTCTTGAGTAATCTTAAGAACAGCTTGATAATTTGCTTCAGTAGTGTCTTGATTTCTGTCAGTATCGGGATCTTCGCTGCTTACAGCTTAGCCCGACTTTCCTTTTCTCACAAGGAGGATCTAGCGTTTTGGATCATCAGTATTCGGATGATGCCTCCCATCGCGGTCATTATCCCCTTTTTTCTCTTGTCAAACACCTTGCATCTGTACGATTCATATTCACTAATGATTGTCATTTATATAACTTTCAATCTTCCTCTGGCGGGTTTTTGGAGAAATTCATGAAGAGCCTGGA
>AQRW01000105.1 GCA_000402295.1 Candidatus Aerophobus profundus SCGC AAA252-L23 | reverse complement strand
GTGGTCTGGGTGTGGGGGGAGGTAAGTCAATTTTACCAAAATACCTAACAATAAAGGATTTGAGAGAAAATTATCAGAAAAGTATTGATATTACGGCCAGGTTAAACAGGAGAAGCTTATGCTAAAAAAAATAGAGTGTATTATTCAGCCTTTCAAATTGGAAGAGGTAAAGGAAGCCTTAAGGCAAATTGCGGTCGAAGGAATGACGGTAACTGAGGTAAGAGGCTGCGGTCGGCAGAAAGGATATTTGGGAAAGTATACTCCTGATGCTCCTATTCATCTTTTACCCAAGGTGAAGCTGGAGATCGTCACTGAGGAGGAGAAAGTAGAGGAAATGATCATTACTATCCAGTCCCTGGCTAAAACTAACAGAATAGGAGCCGGCAAGATTTTCGTTATTCCGGTTGAGGATGTGGTAAGAATAAGAACCAAGGAAAGGGGGAGGATTGCTCTTGACTAATAAGAAGAAGAAATCAAATCCCTGGTTGAGCTCTCTTCAACAACTGGATGATATTGCCCGGAGGATTCATCTGGAACCCTGGATTCATAAGAAACTAAGACAGCCCAAAAGAGAATTGATAGTGTCTCTTCCGGTAAGGATGGATGACGGATCGGTGGAGGTCTTTACTGGATACCGGGTCCAACATAACATTACCCCCGGACCGGCCAAAGGGGGAATAAGATACCATCCTGAGGTATGCTTGGATGAAGTGAGAGCTCTGGCTATGTGGATGACCTGGAAATGTGCCGTGGTGGGCCTTCCTTATGGGGGAGCCAAGGGAGGAGTAGCCTGTAATCCAACTGAGCTGTCCCGGGCAGAACTGGAAAGACTCACTCGAAGATATACTTCCGAGATACTCATGATGATTGGCCCGGAAAAGGATATTCCGGCTCCAGATATGAATACCGATGCTCAGGTCATGGCCTGGATAATGGATACCTATTCAGTAAATAGAGGTTATTCCGTTCCCGGAGTAGTTACCGGAAAACCGGTAGTCCTGGGTGGATCCCTGGGAAGAGAAGGAGCCACCGGAAAAGGAGTAGTATTTACCCTGCTGAACAGCTTAAAATACCTTAATCAATCTATTGAGGGGAAGAAGGTTATTATCCAGGGATTTGGCAAGGTAGGCTCGGTGGTGGCAGGTCTCTTGCACCGAGAAGAAGCTACCATTGTCGCCATCTCTGATGTTTACGGGGGTATCTATAATAAAAAAGGTCTTGACCCGAAAAAAGTAGCCCTCCATCTGGCGAAAACCGGCTCAGTAGTAGGATATCCAGGTAGCGATAATATTACTAATGAGGAACTCTTTAAACTCCAGGGGGATATTCTGATTCCCGCTGCTACTGAAGAGCAGATAACCGAGGATAACGCTCCGGAGATTAAGGCCGGTATCATTGTGGAGGCGGCCAATGGACCTACGACCCCTGAGGCGGATAGAATTCTTCAGTCCAGGGGGATCTTCATCATTCCCGATATCTTGGCTAATGCGGGAGGAGTCACCGTATCTTATTATGAATGGGTCCAGGGTATACAGGGGTATTTCTGGAGTGAACGGGAGGTTAACTTGAGACTAAGAGATGTTATGACCAAGGCTTTTCACCGAGTACTCCAGGTTTCTCTTACCCACAAGGTAGATATGAGAACTGCCGCTTTGATGGTGGCCGTGAGGAGAGTTGCTGAAGCCACCCGCCTCAGGGGCCTTTATCCCTAAAATTGTGGATTGGATAGAGGGAAAAGAAGGTAATAGGGTCATAGTGGCCTACACTGGCAATATAACCTTTGAATTCTCAAAGCCTATGAGTCGTTGCCATTACCACCTTTGGTATAAGGAGAGATATCTATATAGCTTTCCAACTTAGACTGATGGTCAAGCAGAAAAGCAGCAAATCTTTTGCTCTATTTAGTATTATTTTGGGTCTGTCAATGACAATGGGAGGGGGAGTATATTCTAAAGAAGTCCAAAAGAGTGAAATATGTCTCTATATGGGCTCAGGAGCAGAATTAGCCAAAGATGTGGAATTTGCTCTTGGTGAATTAGGGATTGCTTACGGCAAGCTAAATGAGGATGACATAAAAAGGGGGAATTTGGAAAATTGTTCGGTCCTGATTATTCCTGGTGGTTATACAAAAAGAGCGGTGAGTAGTTTAGCTGGGAAAGGGTTCGAGATAATTCGAAAGTTCGTAGCTGAGGGAGGAGGCTATATTGGAATTTGCGCCGGTGCTTATCTTGCTGCCCCGAGAGTGGAAGTACCAGGCAAACCTCAAGGATTAGAGATTATTGGTGTTCAAAATATCCGGAAGAGAGGAATTGGGATGAGAAAAGTTTACTTGGAAGAACATCCCCTTACCGAGGGTTTGCCAAGAGAGATATTAATCCACTATCAGAACGGACCTGAAATTCTGCTAAAGGGCGAGGCAAAAGAAGCAGCCAGGTACGAAAACGGAAGTATAGCTATAGCTACTGTTTCTTTTGGTAAAGGGAAGGTGGTAATCTTTAGCCCTCACCCAGAAGGGAGTATGACTCAAGGGATAAAGCCAACTCCGGTAACCCTTAGGCTTCTCCAAAATTCTATAGAGTTTTGTCAACCAGATTGAATCCCGATGGGCAGGAAAGTTTAATCAAGATTGATAGAAGACGGTGATGTAACGCTCATAATAGAGTAAATAATGAAAAGTATAACCATAGTTATTCCCTCATACTGGGGTCCACCAAATGCACCATCAGAGAGTGAAGAAGAGATTATTTTTGATCATCCCACTCCACTTAATAAAGGGGGAACCCTGGGACGACTGCTGGAAAGCCTAAAACTACTTAATTCCAAAGAATTTAAGATAGTTGTTGTTGCCGTCGCCAACACTTCTCATTCCAGGCATGATGTCGTAGCCAAAATAAGGGAGATAATCGAGCCATATGTCGGACGCTACGATATCTCCGTGTTGCACAGTCAAAATCTTGGTAAACTTAGCTGTATCCTAATCGGTGAGGGGGTGTCGAAAGCAGCCTGCGCACTTATCAATTTGGACAATTATGCAGCCGTGCGCAATATGTGTTCGCTGGCCGCTATTCTCAACGGAAGTGATATAGCCGTATTCCTTGACGATGACGAAGTCATTACTGATGCTAACTTTCTGAGCAAGACTCAAGAGTTCATTGGGACTGAGTATCAGAATGAGCTGATTAAAGCTGTGGCAGGATATTACCTCCAGCCTGATAGTTACCGACTTGACCTGAGTAGGGTACCTGCCTGGCGTAAGCCTTCCTGGAATAATGCAGCCGCCATGAACGAGGCGTTTGAATTGATTATTGGAAGATCTTCTCGTTTGAAACCAACTCCCTTTGTCTTTGGCGGTAATATGGTTGTTCATGGTGACATCTTGATGCAAGTCCCCTTCGATCCTCTTATCACTCGGGGGGAGGACATTGATTTCCTCATCAATCTCCGGATAAATGAGATGACTTTCTGGCTTGATAGGGAACTACATATTAGGCATTTACCACCGAAAACTTTCCGACCGGCTTGGAAGACTCTACGTGAGGACATCAAGCGCTTCTTGTATGAGAGAAAAAAAGTGATGGACCATCAGGGAATAGAAGGCGTTAGTCAAGAGGGACTAATACCTTATCCAGGTATATTCCTGGGTTCTGATTTAGAGGAACGGATTATTAGAACAAACGAACTCTTAAAGAAAGAATATCAAGGACTTTCAGATCAACGAGGTATGCACGAGTGCGATGTCAATGTTGAACTGGCCAAAAATAATCCCTTTAAAGATACAGATACTGTTACTTGGCTGAGGAGTCTCACCAATCGATGGCAAGAGTTGACCCAGGCAGCGGTGGGTCGGGGGATTTCCAGGTGATTCTGATTTTAGCTGCCTGTTTAACATTAGTGTTACAGTGAGGAAAGTATGAAGATACTGTTTGTACCCAAAGAGTTTCCCCATGGTAAGGTCATTGGAGGACCTATCATTATTTATAACCGTATCAAATACCTTTCCCGTCGTCATCGGGTGGGTTTGGTTTCATTTATTCGCCATGAGGACCGGGGATACCTCGATACACTTGAACCTTACTTGAGCGAGCTGGAGCTGATGTCCTATCCTCCCCGCCGGAATATACTTCGCCGGATTGGTGACTTTTTCTTCTCCGATGTGCCACCGTACATGTGTAACACCAAGTCGCAGCAGATGCGCCACACGGTTGCCGAAATGACCAGGCGCTCTGACTATGATGTGGTGATAGCGGAATATGTAGTAATGGGCCAGTATCTTTACCAGAACTTTAACATCAATCCTCGAACAAAACGAATTATTTCCTGTCACGAATGTTACACCATTGCTCGCAAAAAAGCGCTCGATTTGTACGGAATTTGTTCAATCAAGGGCCTCACAGCCATGCGGGAGCTATATCGGCTCAAAGCCTATGAATTCGCCATGTATCGGGATGCAGACAAGGTTATAACCTTGACCCCGGAAGAGCGGGAGGGACTCCTTAGTTACGCTCCTAACCTGGACATTGATGTGGTCCCCCATGGGGTAGACACGGAAAAATTCACTCCCGTATCTCCGAAGGAACAGAAAATGGGGGTAGCCTTTCTGGGTAATTATCCCCATGATCCTAATCGAGATGCAGTTATGTATTTTATCAAGCATATCTGGCCGTATCTCAAAAAGGATCTCCCAGGTATCAAGTTTCAGGTTATTGGGCGCCAGCCAACACCAGACATTCTGATGGCAGCAAAGCGAGATCGGGATATTGTTGTCACCGGTACAGTGGAAGATGTCCGGGATTACCTCAGAGAAGCAAAAGTCTTCGTGGCCCCCATAAGATTGGGAAAAGGCTTTCGAGGAAAAATTTTGGAAGCTATGGCTATGGGTATTCCAGTCGTTACCACCTCGCTGGGAGCAGAAGGGATTCCCGTAGAAAATATGAATAACATTGTCATTGCTGATGATCCTGAGACATTTACCAAGCGGATAGTTGGCCTGTTCAAAGATGATGAACTTTATAACCGCATCAGTCGCAATAGTCGCGCTTTGGTAGAGAGGAAATTCTCCTGGGAAAGGGGTGTGGAAATTCTCGAAGAGGTGTTGGAAAAAACGATAGCCAGAGGTTAATATTCATGTGATATCTGTGAAATTGGCTTTTTCAAAAATTGAAATTATCAATATGGTTGTTCATTAAATAACTAACTTGGCTTCTTGCCACTATGGCAGCGGGGGGTTCCCCTAAACAAGTCTCCATTTCTATAAACTTAACATTTCTTTGACAGCATTCACTATGTCCTTCTCGTTAGGCACGGCAAAATCCTCCAGGGGAGGACTAAAGGGGAGTGGTATATCCAGAGTGCAAACTCTCTTGATAGGAACGTCCAGATAATCAAAGGCTTCCTCCACTACTATTGCACAGATTTCTGCCCCTATTCCTCCGGTCTTGCAGTCCTCCGTGGCAATAATCAGTTTACCTGTTTTTTTGACCGAATCTATCAGTGTCTTTTTATCCAGGGGCGCCAAAGTCCGGGGGTCAATTACCTCTACACTAATTTCTTCCTTAGCCAGTTCATCCGCTGCCGCTAGAGCCTTGTGAACCATAAACGAGGTAGCAAAGATAGTCACGTCATCCCCTTTTCTTTTGATTTCAGCCTTTCCCAAGGGAATCAAATATTCTTCCTGGGGCACCGCTCCTTCCTTATTGTAGAGTAAGAGATGCTCGAAAAATATCACCGGGTTGTTATCTCGAACAGCCGTTTTCAGTAGACCCTTGGCATCTCTGGGATTAGAAGGAACACAAATCTTCAATCCAGGAACGTGCAACAGCCAGGCCTCAGGTCTTCCGGTATGCTGGGCCGCCGCCCGCAGGCCTCCTCCTAAAAGGGGAGTTCTAATAACTAAGGGCAATTTGGCTTGTCCGCCGCTCATATAATGCATTTTTGCTGCCTGATTGAATATCTCATCCATACAAACTCCCACAAAGGCATCATGTTGAAGTTCAACTACCGGTCTACTGCCGGTCATAGCTGCTCCCACCGCTGAGCCGACGATGGCTGTCTCCGAAATGGGGGTATCTTTTACTCTTTCTTCGCCAAATCGTTCTTGCAAACCGCGGGTTGCCTTAAAGGCTCCCCCGACCAATCCCACATCTTCCCCATAAACTATAATAGTTGCATCCCGAGCCATTTCCTCATGTAATGCTTCGGCCACAGCGGCAGAATAGGTTATTTTCTTCGTTCTCTTAGTTACGATTTGTTTTTCTATTTTTTGATCTATCTCATCAGAGACTGGACTGACCAGTACATTTTCCTCAAACAGATCTTGCAAAGCCTCTTCCGGCTCAGGATACTGGCTCTCCTCGGCAAATTTGATGGCCTCTTCTATTTCCTTTTTTATTTCCTTTTCTATCAGCTCATCTTCATTCGGCGAAAGAAAGCCCTTAGCCATTAAAACCTTTTGGAAGTCTTGAATTGGGTCCTTATGTTTCCATTTCTTCAGCTCTTCCTTGGTACGATAAGTCAAGGGGTCTCCTTCGTAGTGACCACGCCAACGGTAAGTTTTGCATTCGATTAGGCTGGGTCCTTGACCCTTCCGGGCTCTACTAACTGCTTTACTAACCGCATCAAAGACAGCTAGAGCATCGTTTCCGTCCACGGTTATTCCCGGAATGTTGTAAGCTTTGCTTCGAACTGAAATATCCTTGACCGCAGTGGTTTTGGAAACCGAAGCTGAAACTGCATAGCCGTTGTTTTCCACTACATATATGACCGGAAGCTTCCAGACAGCGGCCAGATTAATCCCTTCGTGAAAGGTACCCCGGTTGGAAGCCCCGTCTCCAAAGAAGCAAATAGCTACCTGGTCTTCCCCTCTTCTCTTAATGGAGATCCCTGCCCCCGTGGCAATGGGGATCCCTCCTCCTACAATGCCATTGGCTCCCAGAATCCCGATGGAAAAGTCAGCGATGTGCATTGATCCGCCTTTTCCTTTGTTGTATCCGGTCTTCTTGCCGTAGAGTTCGGCCATCATCTTATCCAATCGTGCTCCCTTGGCAATGAGATGACCATGTCCACGGTGGGTGCTGGTTATGTAATCTTCCTCTCGAAGTGCCGCGCAGGCACCGACTGCCACTGCTTCCTCTCCTACGTAGGGGTGAAAGAACCCAGGTATTTTGCCTCCTTGAAATAGCTTGACTACGGTGGTTTCGAAACTCCGTATCTTTACCATTTTGACGTACATCTCCCGCATCTTTTCTCTCGAGATTTCCACGAGACCCTCCTTATTTTTTAGTTATGCATAGGTCAGTCCGACTTCCGCAGGTCATTGGTGAAACAAAGTAGGCAGACAACGAGACAACATTTTCCAAAAGAGAAATCTATCTTTTCCTTTATATGAAAGAGCTTGTGATCTTGGGGTAGGAAATACTTCTTAATGTATAAGTGAAAGAAATTATCTTGAAGGTCAATTTTTCCCAACATCACAATTTTCTCATAGCAAAATTTGAGAGTAAACTACCTTAAATATATACCAGATAAGGTTTTTTGTCAAATACCAGGAATAGAAATTTGCCGGGAGCAAGGGAGAAATTTCATTTCTCTCAAATAGACTGCCCTGACTTTTTCAGAGCTCTCTATGAGAGTGGTGATAAAGTGTTTTTTTGTAAAGGTTTCATTTATGAAACTTGCTTTAATAAAGGGTCCGATAAATCGGACCGCTACAATATTGGGGTTTCTCAGCGACCTCCTAGTTGAATGATTTGACGGGCCCCAAGAATAAGAGGAAAAGTTCATTTTCTTCGAGGGTACCGCTTCCATTTTTTTAGAGGTCTCTTTTTAAATGTTTTGACACGCGAACAATTACTTTGCATTGACATACCATGGAACTGGGACTTGACAGAATTTCCCCAGGGGCTATAGTATGTAATAGAAGATACTAGAAAATAATTGAAGCTATCTTTTTTTGAACTGATAAGGGCAAATTAATCCCAATATGGCAAAGGCGGGCTGTCATCTTTTTGGCTAATCACAAAGCAGTTAATTCTAAAATAACAGCTAAATACTCATACTACCTGGTGCCTTTCAAAGATCGCCGTTTGGCGGCTATTTTCAATGCGTATGACGGCTCATTTGAGGGATTTCGTTACTTTCAACACCCGCAAAGGTATGTTGTCAACTCCGAAACGATTAGAAGTAGGCTAAGCAAGGCTCTTGGCGCGTATGAAGCTGAGACAATTGAGATATCGAGGCCGGAACTTCGGTATGATCCCGAGTTAATCTTGGCAGATAGATTCTCCCCCACATGGGAGATTCATGCAGTAGCAAGAGACGCGAGAGGAGTGGTGCGCAAACTGCCAATCTCTGCGAACTTGGCAGGACGGGTGATCAGGGGTCTGGAGGAACTAAAAGAGATAGCCAGATAAAAAACCAGAGTCTGAAAAAAGAGTTTCAATCGGCTAAGTTTCAAGGCAAATAAGGAGGGAAAAATGTATGTTATGTATAAGGAAGTACAAGTTCCCGAAACAAAGGAAACAGTAGGTACGGGGTGGCTGCCTCCTTTGCCAGATTTACGTGACTATACTAAGGAGCAGCCCGACGTGGCCAAGATGGTAAAAATGTTGGGTATTTCTCCAACCAAAAAGCTCGTTCCCGGACTACCGGCCAAAGTGGATCTGAGAAAGTGGTGCTCGCCCATTGAAAACCAGGGAAACTTAGGTTCTTGCACCGCTCATGCTGCAATGGGGATAGTGGAATACTTTGAGCAACGAGCATTCGGTAAACATATTGATGGCTCCCGCCTCTTTGTCTATAAAGCTACCCGTAACTTGATGGGTGTTATAGGCGATACCGGAGCCTGGCTGCGAAATACCATGGGGGCATTGGTACTCTGTGGCATACCACCGGAGAAATACTGGGCCTATACGGATCATAAGCCAGACTTTGATAAAGAACCTCCTTCTTTTGTTTATGCCATAGCGGATAATTACGAGGCACTGAGATATTTCTGCCATGATCCGCTGGGTATGAATATACCCCCAGCCACGGTACTCGGCAACGTAAAGAGGTTTCTTGCCGCCGGTATCCCCTCCATGTTTGGATTCTTTGGATTTCCCTCATTTAGTCAGTCGGATGTCAAGGGCGGCATTCCCTATCCTTGTTCAGGTGAGCAAGCCCAGTGGGGACACGCCATTGTTGCCGTAGGATATGATGATACCATGAAGATCAAGAACTTGAACTGTAACAAAGAGACCAAAGGTGCCTTACTGATTCGTAACTCTTGGGGGAGTGGATGGGGTGATAACGGGTATGGATGGCTTCCCTACCAGTACGTTCTTAGCCAACTGGCGGTGGATTTTTGGTCCCTTTTGAGAATGGAGTGGGTGGACACCAAGCAGTTTGGGGTTTAAGGAAATCAACAAGCCACAGCAGTAGACACGGAATGACCAGGTAAAGTGGCTTCGTGAGCTCCAGATCCACTACACGGAAGAATACCAGAAGAGTATCGCCTCAATTGTCCAGAGAGAAGGAATAATATCCTTAGAGTAAGGGATATCCTTACCTCATGGTTGATGCTGCCTGGGAGAAGGTAGGGATAGGAAAATAAGTGTTCTCTCAGTCTGGCCGGGGAAGTTGAGAGATTCTGGTGAGCTCTCGGGCGGGCCCTTCTTGAGATGAAAGAAGTTTAAGATAAGCTTCCGAGAAATTGTGGTAGTAATTATGCCGGGACAGGCTGGGATTGATTGAGGGAGCGACGGTAGTGGTAAATTTTTTGGAAGTGGAGGCTAAATCGGAGAAAAGGCCAACTGCGTATCCCGCTATGATGGCTGATCCCAGAACCGGCAGTTCTTCTCGATTAACTCTCAGGTAAGATAAATTTAGGACATCAGCTTTGATCTGATTCCAGAGACTACTTTTTGCTCCTCCCCCGATCACCCGGACTTTTTCGAAGGGAAGATGGGGAAAAAGCTCGTTCAGAATATCAAAATAATAAGCGTATTCATAGGCGATTCCTTCCAGTATAGCCCGGTAGAAATGAGATTTGGTATGTTTCCAGTTAAATCCGAACCAGCTTCCTTTGACATCAGGGTTGTAAGGACAAACTCGCCCCCCCAGATGGGGAGTAAATATAAGTCCCTCTGAACCAGGTGATATTTTCTGAGCTTCCCGGTTTAAAACTTGGTAGGTATCAATGCCCTGGTCTTGAGCTTCCTTTTGTTCCCTGCGGGCAAATTGATCCCGGAACCACTTCAGACAAAGTCCTCCTCCATTGATATAGGCCAAAAGATACCAGAGTCCAGGAATCACTGAGCGAAAACAAAAAAAGGTCTTCGTTTTTACCTCCGGAGTAAAGTGAGAAATGCAGCCGGCAAAGCAGGAAGCAGTCCCAGCCACATCTATCAACTGTCCTTTCTCTACCAATCCTGCTCCCAGGAAGCCAGCCATTTGGTCACCAGCACCAGCCGCAATAGGGATGCCGGAGACTAAATGAGTATCTCTGGCTGCCTGAGAAGAGACTTTCCCTATTATCTTCCAGGGGGTGGTGATATGAGGGAGTTTCTCCCCGGGAACACCGAATATTTGGCAAAGTTCCTCGCTCCAGCAGGCCTTTTCGGTATCACTAAATCCACCGAAGTTAAGATAAGTGTAATCAATGAAGGCCTTTTCTCCTTTGAGATTAGCCATTTTTCCGGCTACATACCCGGCGGGCATCACGAACTTACGGATTTTGGCAAAAACTTCCGGAGCTTCGTTTTTCCACCAGAGGATTCTGGGTCCATGATTATAACTGGGAGGAGCCCCCGATTTGGCTAATACAAGATCTCCTGCTTTTTCTTTCATAAGCTCAATGTAGGGCTCACACCGGGTATCCAGCCAGGAGTCATAGCGAGTCAACGGTTTCCAATTCTCATCAATTCCTCCTAGTCCTCCCATCTGGCCGTCAAAGGCCATGGCGGCTATGCGTCGGGGAGCAATTTTTGAGCGCTCCATAATTTCTCTAATAGCCCTACAAGCTGAGGAGTAAAAATCATCCATTTCCTGTTCCACCCAACCGGGTCGGGGGTAGAAAAACTTTGATTCTTGGTAGGCATCAGCAATTAAATTACCCTTTTCATCAAAAATAGCTGCTTTGGTTCCGGCGGTACCCAGATCAACTCCTATTAGATACGACTTTTCTGTCATCTTCTTCCTCTTTTTCATTTAATCAAAGGCCAATATTTCAGTTACTTTTCCAATTGGTAGCCGCAGGCTTTGACTCCTTGGTTATGATCCGGTAGCCGCAGGCTTTGACTCCTCGGTTATGATCCGGTAGCCGCAGGCTT
>AQRW01000104.1 GCA_000402295.1 Candidatus Aerophobus profundus SCGC AAA252-L23 | reverse complement strand
ATTCAAAAGGTAAAAAAATAGTGGACTTTAAGAAGTCTAACTTGCATGTTTTAAATTATAGCATCCCAGTTCATAGAAAAATCCCATTAGAAGAATTAAAGAAACATCTTTTTACATTATCCGATTATCCTGATTGGATTCCTTATCTAACTTCCTATTATAAAGAGAATTGGGGATTTTGTTTGACTCATAATCAATATGAGAAATTACAAGAGGATATCTATGAAGTAGTTATCGACTCAACGCTCGAAGACGGTCATCTTGCTTATAGCGAGTTGTGTTTAAAAGGAAGTAACGAAGATGAAGTTCTTTTTTCGTGTTACATTTGTCATCCTTCTTTATGCAATGATAATCTCAGTGGACCCTGTCTTTTAACTTTCTTGGCGAAGGAGTTATTGAATATTGACTTGAAATATTCTTATAGGTTCTTGTTTATTCCTGAAACTATTGGTGCAATCACTTGGTTAAGCTTAAATGAAGATAAAGTATCAAAAATCAAACACGGACTTGTTGCAACTTGTTTAGGTGACTCCGGTAAATTAACTTATAAGAAAAGTAGGCAGGGTAATGCTACAGTTGATAAAGTAGTTGAAAAAGTTTTGAAAGATTCAGGAGAACCCTATGAGATCACTGATTTTTTCCCTTCCGGAAGTGATGAACGACAGTTTTGTTCTCCAGGATTCAATCTGCAGGTAGGTTCTTTAATGAGAACTCCCTATGGCTGCTTCCCTGAGTATCACACCTCGGCTGACAATTTAGACTTCGTTGGAGCCAAGTATCTCGGAGATTCATTTGAGAAATATATGAAAGTAATATTCATCCTTGAAAATAACATTACCTATTTGAATCTTAATCCAAAATGCGAGCCACAATTAGGAAGAAGAGGGCTTTACAGAATGATTGGAGGCCAGAAATCAGGTGGTGTTAATGAACTAGCAATGTTTTGGGTTTTAAATCTCTCTGATGGCACACATTCTCTCTTAGATATATCAATTCGCTCTCGCATAGGTTTTCAACAAATTAAGAATACGGCCGATGCTTTGTTTACTAAACGTTTACTAAAAGTGGCTGAGAGAAGTTGATCAACGACTTCGCAGGGAAAACGTCAGGATTATTTGGTAGACAGCTTGATGCGGTGTGCACTAACGACGACGATAGAGGAGTTTAAATGAGCAAATCAACCACTAAAAACGAAACTCCTGCAAGAGAGAAGTTTCTACCCTATGGACATCAGTGGATTGATGATGAAGATATCGATGGAGTGGTCAAAATTCTAAAAAGTGACTGGATTACCCAGGGTTCCAAGGTTAGTGAATTTGAGCGTAAACTAACTAATTATTGTGGGGCAAAATATGCCGTAGTCTTTTCTTCAGGAACAGCGGCTCTTCATGCTGCTTATTTTGCCGCCGGGATTAAGGAAGATGATGAAATAATAACCTCTCCGATTACTTTTTTATCTACTGTCAATGCGGCTTTGTTCCTGGGTGCCCGTCCCGTTTTTGTAGATATAGAAAAAGATACGGGAAATATCAAGCCTGATTTGATAGAGCCGGGGATTACAACTAGGACAAAGGTAATTGTTCCGGTAGATTATGGTGGACATCCGGCAGATTTGGAAAGAATTTCAAAGACTGCTAAAAAATATAATCTATTGATAATAGAAGACGCCTGTCATGCCTTGGGAGCGGAATACAAAAATAGTCCGGAGTCCAAAATCTATGGTCTTCAGTCAAAAAACAATTTTAATAAAAAACAGGAAGAGTGGACAAAGGTGGGGAGTTGCACTTATTCAGATATGACTGTTTTCAGTTTTCATCCGGTAAAATCAATAACTACCGGTGAGGGAGGAGCTGTTTTAACAAGGAAGAAGAAGTATTACGAAACACTTGTAATGTTCAGACAGCACGGAGTAACAAAAGATAAGACTAAGTTTAAGACTAACGCTGATCCTATTCCCGGAGATTGGTATTATGAGATGCAGCTTTTGGGCTATAATTATAGATTAACTGATATTCAATGTGCTTTAGGGATATCTCAATTAAAGAAACTAAATAAATTTATTCAAAGAAGAAGAGAAATTGCGGAAATTTATGAAGATGCATTCAAAAATAACAACTTCTTTGATTTACCCCAAGAGAAGAATTATGCTAAATCTTCCTGGCATTTATATCCCATCAGATCAAAAGATAAATACAAAAATAAAAAGAGGAAAATTTTCGCAAAATTAAGAAAAAAGGGATTGGGTGTTCAAGTCCATTACATTCCTGTTTATTGGCAGCCTTATTATCAACAATTAGGGTATAAAAAAGGGATTTGCCCAAATGCTGAGGATTTTTATCAAAGAGAGATAAGCATTCCCTTATATCAATCAATGAGTGACGAACAAGTCAAGTATGTCATTGAAACTGTTCCCCGAGTATTTGAGGAGATCTAAATGCGCATACTGGTTGTGGGAGCTGGAAGCATAGGAAGGAGGCATATTGGCAATCTGAATTCATTGGGGTACAAGAACATAGATATTGTTGACCCTAATGAAGAGGCACTGACCTATATGAGAAGAAACTTTCAAATAGAGCAGGTACATAGAAATTTGGAAGAGGTTTTGGATAACTGGTATGATCTTGCTTTTGTCTTGACTCCTCCTTCGCTTCATATTCCTGTCGCCCTCAAATTAGCGGGAAAAGGTATTCATCTATTCATTGAAAAACCTTTAAGTTCCTCCATGGAAGGCATTGGGAAGCTGGATAATGTGGTCAAGAAAAACGGTCTCGTAGTAATGGTTGGATATAATCAGAGGTTTGATATAGGTATCAGCGAATTGAAAAGTGAGTTGCCCAAGATAGGCAAAATTTACTATGTGCGGGCGGAATTTGGACAATATTTACCAGATTGGAGGCCATGGCAGGACTACAGAAAGAGTTATACGGCCAAAAAAGAATTGGGCGGTGGTATTCTATTAGATGCCTCCCATGAAATAGACTATGTCCTATGGCTAATTGATAGAAGAATTGAGAAAGTCAGCGGTTATTACAAGAAAGTCAGTACTCTAGAAATTGAAACAGAGGATTTAGCTGAAGTGTTTATAGAATTTGAAGATGATATAACTGCTTCTATCCATATGAATATGATTGAGAGAGGCTATAATAGGTATGTTAAGATTATTGGGGAAAAAGGGAATCTAAAATACCGGTTTAAAACAAAAAACCTTACCCGTTATGATGGAGAGAAACGATTAATCTACCAGAAAACTTTCGAAGATTTTGAGATCAATCAAACTTATTTGGATGAGATGAAGCATTTTTTGGAATGTGTGGAGCTAAGAGAAAAACCTCTAATAACTTTAGAAGATGGGAAAAGGGTCTTGGATGTAGTACTGGCAGTGAAACAAGGTTAAGATGAGTGTTATAGCCATTATTCAAGCAAGGATGGGGTCAACACGACTGCCGAAGAAGATTCTAAAGAGAATACAAGGCAGGACGGTTTTGGAGCATGTAATAGATAGAACAAGAGCTGCCAAGAAAGTGGATGACGTCATAGTAGCTGCTACGACACGAAAAGAAGATTCAAAAATTGTAAGACTTTGTGCAGAGTTAGATATCAGTACATTTTGTGGCTCAGAGGATGATGTGCTCGATAGATATTACCAAGCAGCTAGGTTATTCAAGGCAGAATATATAGTACGAATAACTTCGGATTGCCCTTTGATTGACCCCAAGGTAATAGATGATGTGATCACTTTATACTTTGGGAAGAACGCGAACTATGCCACCAACTTGTTGCCTGAGACTTTTCCAGATGGAGAGGATGTTGAAGTTTTCAGTTTCAACGCATTAAGGATAGCCTGGGAGAATGCTAAATTGGTTTCGGAAAGGGAGCATGTTACCCCATTTATCCGGAATAACCCCAATGTTTTTAAGATAGTCAATCTCGAATGTGAGTTTGATTTGAGTGCTAAAAGATGGACGGTTGATGAACCTGAGGATTTCGAGTTCGTAAAAATAGTTTATGAAAACCTGTATTGCAAAAATCCCTTATTTGGAATGGAAGAGATCCTAAGCTTTTTGAAAGAACATCCAGAAATTGAAAGGATAAATGATCACATAATTCGAAATGAGGGCTACTTGAAATCCTTGAGAGAAGATAGGATTCTCAGCCTGGATCGTAGGGAGAAATAGATGGGTCAATCCCAGGATTTGTACAAAAGGGCCAAACAGTTGATACCAGGGGGGACACAGCTTCTAAGCAAGAGGCCGGAGTTATTCTTGCCAGAATATTGGCCTGCCTACTACCTTAGGGCTAAAGGCTGTGGCGTCTGGGATTTGGACGAAAACAGATTCACAGATATGAGTTATATGGGCGTTGGGGCCTGTATATTGGGATATGCAGACGAAGATGTTGACAATAGCGTAAAAGCTGCCATAGATCAAGGTTCTATGACTACTTTAAACTGTCCAGAGGAAATAGAATTAGCTGAATTGTTGTGCAGTCTTCATCCTTGGGCTGGTATGGTTCGGTATGCGCGGACCGGTGGCGAAGCAATGGCTATGGCTGTTAGAATAGCAAGAGCCAAAACCGGTAGAGACCTGGTTTTGTTTTGTGGTTACCATGGGTGGCATGATTGGTATCTATCGGCAAATTTGGTTGACGACGAGGCTTTAGATGGGCATCTCTTGCCGGGTCTAGAACCTAAAGGAGTCCCCAGGGTTTTAAGAAACACTGCGATTCCTTTTATTTACAATGATATTGGTAGCTTCTTAAGATCAGTGAATACCTATAAACATGATATCGGTGTGGTTGTCATGGAATCTGTACGAAATCATTATCCTGAAGAAGGATTCTTGGAAACTATCAGAGAAATAACTGAAAAACTGGGAATCGTCTTGATCTTTGATGAAATAACGTCGGGATGGAGGTTGGATGCAGGCGGAGCCCACTTGAAGTTCGGTGTTAATCCAGATATTGCGGTATTTGCTAAAGGTATGAGCAATGGTTATCCAATGGCCGCAGTGATAGGAAAGCCAGAAGTTATGAAGGTTGCGCAGGATACCTTTATTAGTAGTACCTATTGGACCGAACGGCTGGGACCGGTGGCCGCATTAGCTACTATTAAAAAATTGGAAAAAAACAATGTTCCAAAACACCTTATAAATATTGGTAAGGAAATCCAAGAAGGATGGAAAAAATTGGCGGTAAAGTATGGTTTAAAAGTAACGGTTTCTGGCATCTATCCTCTGGGGCATTTCTCTTTTGATTATGGTAATACATTGATTTTAAAAACCCTTTTTACTCAGTTGATGCTTGAAAGAGGGTTTTTGGCGACCACAGCATTTTACGCTTCTTATGCTCATAAAGAAGAACATGTTGAAGGATATTTGGAAGCAGTAGATGGGGTATTTAATTTTATGTCCAAAGCAATAAAAGAAGGTAGTCCCGAGAGATACTTGAAAGGTTCCGTTTGTCATGCCGGGTTTAGGAGATTGACCTGAATACTATGAAGGTTGTCATCGTTACTGAAGGTGGTAAAAGTATTGGTTTTGGACATCTAACAAGGTGTATTTCTTTATATGAAGTCTTCAAAGAAAGAGGGGTAGCTTCAGAGCTTATAGTGAACGGGGATGATAGTATTACGGATTTATTAAGGGGTAAAAACTATCGGATATTCAATTGGTTCCAAGAAAAAGACAAGTTGTTTAAATTAGTTAAAAATGCTGATGTTGTTATTGTGGACTCATATATGGCGGATAATTCTTTTTATGAAAATATATCAAAGTTAGTAGAAACCCCTGTTTATATAGATGATAACAAAAGATTAGATTATCCAAGGGGAATTGTAGTAAATGGAAACATCTATGCGGAAGAGTTAGATTACCCCAAGAAGAATGGGGTTGTATATCTTCTTGGAACTAAATATATTCCTTTTCCTGTTGCTAAACAAATCCTTATATATTCCTCAGCATTGTCTCCAAATACTATTCCTGGTGCTGCTGATACTTTACATTTATCAATTAATTCTAGACAAAACCGGGTAGAATTATTACTAATATTTGAGATGTTGATAAATGCACACAAACTACCCTCTGGCTCTATTAGGGTAAAATTCTTTAATTTTTTGAACTCCTTTATAACTATAGTGAGTTTTGTCTTTATATAACGCCTTTACTGTAACAGATTTTACAATATCTGGTGTAGAAAGATGGGATTCAGCGATCTGCAATTTTATTACTTTTTCTCCTCTTCTTTCCAATTCCCTTGCCTTATCTGCTATTTTTATGGTAACAGAGGGTCGTATCAGATTTGCTTTTTTAGTTAGTTTCATCATTGCCTCTGACAGACAATCAGATGCCAATGATAATCAAGCCCAAAACAATCATCATATACTGATCCAAATATGAAGTTTTTGAAATATCCTGAAAAATCTTTTTTAATTTCATCTTTATTTTCAAACATTCTTAATACTTCACCATTTCTTACATTAAATGGATCATTTCTGATAATTTGATATCCATCTTTCAATTTTTCACTACCATGGTATATGAAACAAGTCTTTTTGGGAATAGAAAGGATGAGATATCCCTCTTTTTTAATAACTCTGGCAAATTCTTCTACATATTTACTAAAATCACTTTGTTCCCCCATATAATAACAAGAATTCCACGATAAAAGGTAATCAAAATATTTCTCTTCAAATGGAATGCTATCATTTGTACCAACTCTGAGATCTACATTAATGTTCAAATTTCGTAAGTTAGATTTTACTTTGTTGAGAATCTCTTCGGTCATTTCTATCCCATAAATATCAAATCCGCACTGCTTTAATAAAACCAGGTTTCTACCATCGCCACACCCTGTGTCACATATTTTCTTATTCTTAAATAAATTTTTGCCAAGATGTAACCTGGGGTATTTCCCTTTAAATATTCTAATAACATATTCGGCAGGATATGCCATTTCGCTTCTCAAAATTAATTTCGTCCACTCTTTTTTTGCATTGTAGTCCATAGTATTATAATTCCAAAATATGCTTAAATTTGAATACCTATCATTTCAGCAAGTTCCCCCGAAGACCCACTGGCAAAAAAGATGTTCAATACTTTTTGGTTTAGTAATAGTCTCTCTATCTCTGTTACTTTAATGCCTTTTCTCTCAAGGTTTTCTTTTTCGTTCTTTATTGAGTTGCTTATAAATGCAATGCAGTTAAACCCCTTATCATCCAGAAAAGATACCTCATTAACGTTACTTTCTTTTTGTAAGTAAATTTGATAAATATCCTTACTAAACAAAGAGTTAAACCCTAAAAGAGCATAACTTTTCTTAACCTGAAAAACCTTAAACCCGAAGCACTCCCAAAAAATTGTAGCTTTTTTAATATCTCTGGTTTTTATAATCATCTTATTAAACCGAAACTTGCTGGTGTGTGTGTTCTCTTGTATATAAACGGGAATATCAAAACATTTCAGTTTGGCTTCAACAAAAACACTATCGTTAAATTTTCTCTGGCCAACCTTTTCGCACAAATCTTCTGGGGCGTTCTCGAAAATAGGAAGAATATGGGAATCTCCAGAACTAATGTGTTTGTGATTTATAAGTTCAATGCCAATATTACCTTCACAAGTGAGCAGGGCTAAATTTTGTCGCTCACTGAACTGCCTCATTAATCCACATTTTATTTGTAAATTTTTGATATCGTTCTCCACAAAACGCAGATTATAGCCTAATGAACGCATCGCCTTAATATGTGTATCAAAATCCCTCGAGGAAATAGCAACATGGTCAATTTGAATAATCATTTTACTTTGGCCTTGTACATTTCTTTAATTCCGTGTTTGTTTATCTTGCCAGTAGGGGTTTTGGGAATTTTCTCTATCTTTATAAACTCATCAATACGGTAATCTTTACCTAATTTATCAATAATTTCATTATTTAACTCTTTTTTCTTTGTATTACTAAGCACCCCTGTTTTGGGAACAAAAAAGCAGACTATTTTTTCTCCTAAAGTGATATCTTCTAAACCGATAATTGCACATTCTTCAAGAATACCAAACCTCTCTATGAAGTTCTCGATCCTTCTTGGACTTATATTTATACCTCCTTTATTAATTAAGTCCTTTTTCCTACTCGTTATAAATATTGAACCATCTTCTATAATCTTCCCTATGTCTCCTGAAAGAAAGCTTTTCCCTTCAAAACAATGCTCTGTTTTAACATTCGAGTATCCCAAGAACATCCATGGCACATTTATGATAATTTCACTCTCTTTAGAGAAGAATATTCTGGCATCATCCAACACTTCTCCAGCACTGTCTTTTACATGAGGCCTTCCCGGAAAATTGGTCGCAACAAACAGTGTTTCTGATAAACCATAGCTCTCATATAATGATATTTCATATTTTTCTTCAAAAGATTCTTTTAGCTGCTCGTTTAAGTGAGCAGTGCCGACACAACCAATAATCTTGGTATTAGCTGCATACTCTATTCCCTTTGTCCCCCTATCTAACTTCAATAATATTGAAATAATTGTAGGAACAAACCAGAAAACATTGGCAGAGTATTTTATGGGTAAATCCCAAAATCTTACAACATTTGAAATACTGAAGGGGTCACCAATTACAATTTTACTCATGGAAATAAAAGGTAATATTATGAGATTTAGAATTCCCGCCATGTAAGTCATTGGCAAATTATGGTAAAATATACTATTTTCCCCAAAACTGAATCTTTTATTAAAGGCAATTGCACCTAAAACTAAGTTATTAAATGAATGCATAACCCCTTTGGGGATTCCTGTTGAACCTGAGGTAAAAGAGATGAGAAATAATTTGTTGTAATTAACAGCATCGAAAATGCCTAATTTATCAATATTAACTTTGCTTTTTTTGCAAAGTGCGGCTCTGAATTCTGCAATTTTTATTTTTTTGCATGGGAAATTGACTCCATCAGCTTCACAAATTACAGCTTTATAAGGTACCTGTGATAATATCTCTTTTATCTCTTCCTTCCCTTTATTGGGATTGATCGGCACAACTGTCATTTGCATTATCAAACAGGCGAAGTACAGAATTATCAAATCAAGCGAGTTAGGTATTAACAGACAAACAGTATCATCTTTTTTGAATCCAAAATTTTTTAGTTTTTCTTTATAATTTAGGACTGCTCCTAGAAAATCCTCATAAGAAATCACCCTATCCTCGCTCGCATCAAATATAAAGCTCTCCTTCCAATTTTGGGCAAAAATTTCTTTTAAGAGTTTCGGTGTATCAAGATTTTTCTTCATCCTGTTCTCTGCCTATATACCTGCTAAAATTATATCTCCCAAGATAGATATTTTCATCCTTTTTTATTCTTTGAGCAACTTTATCCATCTCTTCTTCATTTATATGAACCTTATCTATCTTGCTCCACTCTATAATCAAGAGTACCGGGTTAATATGATATTTTGCCGAATACTCGTGTATATAATGCATATAACTTGAATGAAAATCAGCGTATCCCGCAATAATATCTAAAAGCACTTTACCTTTAGAAGTCATTAATGGCTGAATATATTTTTGGCCAATTTCCAGAACCTTCAAAAAATTGACATTTATTTTGTATCCCAACTTCAAAAGTGCTGCAACCAGAATTTCAGTAGAAGCATTCCCTGCACTTCTCCCCAATCCTTGCAAAGAAGAATCAATAAGCTCAGCACCCATTTTCACTGCTTCTATACTGTTAAAAACGGCAAGCCCAAGATTGTCATGTCCATGGAATCCGAGAGGTATATCAGATACCTCTCTTATTGCGTCATAGTAATCCTTAATGTTTTTAGGAAACATGCCTCCAGCAGAATCAACTATATAAACTAAATCTGCCCCATATTTTTCAGATAACTTAACCTGCTCAGCAAATTTGTAAGGTGGGAGAACATACGATTTCATAAAATTTGCTGTAACAAACATTCCATACTCTTTTGCTCTTTTGATATATGGTTCTGAATTTGGCACTTCGGTAACATTCGTCCCTACTCTTATGAACCCCATATGGTGCTTTGCCGCTAAATCAATATCCTTGAGTCTTGCAATTCCCGGAATACAAAACATTCCATATTTTGCTTTCTTTAAGACACTCTCAGCCGCCATTGAATATTCTTCATCTGTCTGAACAGCACGTCCATAACCTCGGTTGCTGGCATTTAAACCCACTCCATGTCCAACCTCAATATACTCAAAGCCCGCCTCTTCCAGACTTCTACAAATAATCGATGTATCTGCCGAAGTAAAAGAAAAATTAATTGCATAACTTCCATCTCTTAATGTAGTTTCAAGAATATTAACCTTCTTCATGACAATCACCTCCTACCACAGTGGCAAATGCTATAGCTTTATCTTTACAATGTGATAAGCTAAGGTATACTTGTAAATTATGAAAACCTGTATCGTGAATTCTAACCATTGGAACCCCATTTTTATTATTAAGTATTTCTATTTCATTATAGTTCAAATTTACCTTGCTAATACTGCTTAGCGCTTTCATAACTGCTTCCTTTCCTGCATATCTGGCAGCCAAATGAGGAGCTGCTTTCTCCTTCGAAAAACAATAATCCAGCTCATTTTTAGTAAATATTCTGTTTAAAAATAGATTATTATCGACCAGGTCTAATTTTCTAAATCTATCTATACTTTCAATGTCAGTCCCTATTCCAAAATTCTTAATCCCTTTCATTAAAAAATCACCGTTCTCCCAATGGTAGTTCTTTGACTACCGCATCGATATCTTCGTTATCAATCCACTGGTGTCCGTAAGATAAAACTTTAGCTCCTGCAACTGTCACGCTTCTATTCCTCAGTTTATCCACTTAGAGCTCCTCTATCATTTTCTCAAGTTCTTCTTTGGTCAACCACCAATTATTGGAGTTACTGGTGAATCTAAAACCATCTAAAAGTGTTTTCCCTTCCTTAAGGTTACCTTGATGCCAAAAAGGATGTTCTGGCTCAATTACAAAGAGACTATCAAATTCTTGAGCGTGACGTGCCTCTTCTTCGGTAAGCAAAACTTCATCAATCTTCTCTCCCGGACGAATTCCTATAACCTCTTTTTTAGCCTTTGGAGCAATTGTATCTGCTAAGTCAATAACTTTCATACTGGGAATCTTGGGGATAAACACTTCGCCCCCCTTCATTCTATCAATACAATCAATAACAAAACAAACTCCCTGTTCTAAGGTAATCCAGAATCTGGTCATGCGCTCATCAGTAATGGTGACTCTGCCATTCTTTCTTTGCTCTAAAA
>AQRW01000103.1 GCA_000402295.1 Candidatus Aerophobus profundus SCGC AAA252-L23 | reverse complement strand
AAACAAAAAATGTGGTTAAATAATAATAGTTTTTGAGACAAGAGAGATAAGATGAGATTAGATGAGCAGAGGCGAGGACAATCAGGGGATTTTTTTAGCCGAGCTTTTATAGCTCGGTTTTTTTGTTAACAAAACCAGTCCCTACCAGCCTTAGGAGATTCTGGTCAAAGAGGATGAAAAGGTGACTTATCTTCACCCCGGCCAATTCTTCGGGCTCTTACTTCCTTATCCTCCGGCATAATAAGCTCATCGGAAAAGGAGAAAAGCATGAACAAGTCAAAGGTAGTAGTGGGGGTTATTATGGCAGTGTTTTTGGGAGTGTGGGGTCTTGCTTCTTTGTCCCTGGCCGGGGAGGGGCCGATAAAGATAGGTTGTCTCTTTTCCTTGAGCGGTCCGGCCAGACATATTGGGGTGCCTTCTAAATATGTGGCGGAAATGGCCAAGGAATACTTTGAGCAGCAAGGTGGTCTTGAGGGCAGACAAATTGAGCTTATTTTTGCTGATACCAAGGGTGAGGCCTCGGTAACCATATCGGAGTTTGAAAGATTAGTGCAGAGAGAGGGTGTTTGTGCGGTAATTGGGCCGACCAGAACCGGTACCTGTATGGCTATGCTGAGAGCTATCGAACAGGCTAAGATTCCAGTAATAGCCTGCGTGGGAGGTACTCCTCCCGTGGTTCCCACCAGAGAGTGGGTCTTTAAAACTCCTCAAAAAACTGTTACCGCGGTGGAAAAGGTCTATGAATATCTGATAAGTCAAGGAATTAATAAAGTGGCTATTATTACTTCCAAAGATACCTTTGGAGAGGAAGGTAAAAATGATTTGAAAATAATGGCCCAGGAAAAAGGAATTCAGATTGTGGCCGAAGAATCCTTCGGTACAAGTGATATTGATATGACTATTCAACTGAGAAAATTAGCCGCCAGTGATGCCGCGGCTGTCATCTGCTGGACTATAGGACCGGGCGGGGCTACGGTAGCCCGGAATTTCAAGTCAATCGGAGCCGGGCAAGTGCTGATTCAGTGTCACGGTCTTCCCGATCCCAGCTACTTAGAACTGGCCGGGGATGCGGCAAATGGTACTATGATGCCCTCTACCAAAGCGGTGGTGGCTGACCAACTTTCTGAGGATGATCCCCAGAGAGAAGTAGTGCAGAGTTTCGTTCACCAATACGAAAAAGAGTACGGTCCGGTGAGTACCCATTCTGGATATGCCTGGGATGCTTTCATGATTGTGGCTGAGGCTATCAAAAGAGCCGGTACAACTCAGCCAGTGCTTTTACGGGAGGCTATAGAGCGAACTAGTGGCTATGTGGGCGTCTCAGGTATATACAATATGTCTCCCGATGATCACTGTGGTTTAGGACTGGATTCTTTAGTGATGGTTACAGTAGAGGATGGCCAGTGGAAACTTATCGAGGATTAATTTTTTTTAGTGAGAGGAGATAAGGAAAGATGCAGAGTATTTACTGGAATAAAGAAATTGAGACAGCTCCCCAGGAAGAAATTAAGAAAGTTCAGGCTAAGAAGCTGAGGCAGGTGGTAAAGTATGTTTACCAGTCTAATGAGCTTTACCGAAAGAGACTTGAATCCAGAGGAATAAAACCGGAGGATATCAGAGGACTGGAAGATCTAAAGATCCTGCCCTTTATGGATAAACAGAATCTAAGAGAGAATTATCCTCTGGGTTTTTCTTGCCTGGATAAAACAGAAATCAGAGAAATGCATATGTCCTCCGGTTTTACGGGAAAACCTGTAGTAATGCCCTACACAGAAAAAGACATTCATCAGTGGGCTCTCTGTATGGCCCGATGTTACCGAATGGCCGGGATAAAGGGAGGCAGCGTTATTCAGATTACTCCTTCTTTTGGGCTATTTAACGGGGGATTTGGTTTTTATCACGGAGCCAGATTAGCCGGACTCTTTATCATACCTACCGGTGCGGGGAATACCTTAAGGCAGATAAGACTGGCTAACGATTTCCAGACCGAGGTAATCTGTGGGGTGGTTTCCTACGGAATCAGGATTATGGAAGTGATGAAAGAGCAGAATCTTAAGATGCCCTCGCTTAAAATAGGAATTTTCGGGGCCGAGGTTTTTTCCCAGAAAATGAAGGAGAGGATTGCCAGTGGATTAGAGATAGAGACCTTCGATATTTACGGGATGACCGAGACCGGAGGAGTAGGAACCACCGGGATGGACTGCCCGGCCCATGAGGGTATCCATGTCTGGGAAGATCAGTACCTAGTGGAGGTAATTGATCCGGAAACCGGTCAGATACTTCCTGATGGAGAAGAAGGAGAACTGGTATTTACTGCTCTTGAGCGGGAGGCTTTCCCGGTGATTAGATTCCGCAGCGGTGACCTTTCTAAAATTAGAAGTAGAGAGAGATGCAGTTGTGGGCGAACCCACTTGAGAATCGATTACATCAAGGGAAGAGTAGATGATATGCTTATCGTCAAGGGAGTAAATTTCTTTCCTCGAGATGTAGAAGAGGTTCTCATGTCCATCCCCGGGGTAGGAGAGCAGTATCAAATAATAGTACAGGAAAAAGAGGGAATCAAAAGTGTTTCTCTCAAGATAGAGACCGAAGGGGGAGTTACCTCTGGTGAGATAGAGAAGAAGTTACAGCAGTTCATCGGGTTATCCCTGAAAAGTGAAGTTTTGAGACCCGGGCAGTTGGAGCGTAAGCCCGGTAAAGCCGAACGAGTTGTTTACCAAAAAGGGGAACGGTAAAAGTTGTTCCTAATTGATGTTTTGATTCATGGGCTGGGCTGGGCCAGTATCTACGCCCTGATCGCCGTGGGTTTTACCTTGATATTTAATGCCAGCAAAGTGATCAACCTGGCCCAGGGTGATTTTGTGATGCTGGGGGGGCTATTAGCCTTTTCCCTTTACTCTTGGGGGATTCCTCTGCCGCTGATTCCTCTGCTAGCAGCTTTGGGGGTAGCTTTAGTAGGCGCCGGCCTGGAGCGGGTGGCCATCTTACCGGCCAGTAAAGCCTCCCCTACTTCCCTGATTATTATAACTATAGCTTTATCCATTATCCTCAAGTCAACCGCTGCCTTGATCTGGGGACCACATCATTTTAGAATTCCCGAGTTTTTCCAGCAAAGCTCTTTATCAGTAGGGGGCGTCATGGTGGAAACTCAGTATCTCCTGGTAATGACCGTATGTCTTGTTTGTATGGTTGTTCTCACTTTGTTCTTGAGAAAAACCAAGCTGGGGAGGTCAATTAGAGCCTCTTCAATGGACCCGGTGGGAGCCAGAATAGTAGGGGTTTCCCCTGGGCGAATGCGCCTGCTCTCTTTTTTTATCAGTGCCGGACTGGGAGGTATGGTGGGAACAATAATTGCTCCGATATTCTATGCCAGTGCTGACTGTGGTCTCAACCTGGGGCTCAAGGGATTCTGCGCCGCCGTGCTCGGTGGGATGGGGAGTATACCAGGAGCCCTGGTGGGAGGGGTGATTATTGGCTTGTCTGAAGCTCTAAGTGTCTCGGTGATTTCCGCCTACAAGGATGTCATTGCTCCGGTACTGATGATAGTGATTCTTTACCTGCAGCCACGGGGAATCTTGGGGAGCAGAAGTTGAAGAAGTCTTTTAACTTAAGATTGCTGGTAGTCATTATCGTAGTGGCAGTTATTCCCTTGATTTTGGAGAACCTTTTTAATTATCCGTTGGAGGTAGGTATCCAAGCCGGTTTTTTTGTGATGTTGGCCGTGAGTTTAGTTCTACTGGTGGGATTGCTGGGAGAAATTTCTCTGGGCCACGCCGCTTTCTACGGGATAGGTGCCTATACTACGGCTATTCTTTCCAGTAGATGGGGCTGGTCTCCTTTATTTACTATTCCTCTGGGAGCTCTAATGGGAGCTCTAATGGGCTTTCTTATTGGCTATCCAGTTCTAAAACTCAAAGGCTATTACTTAGCTCTGGCCACTCTGGGGGTGGGGATGGCCGCTCAGGAGTTTTTTAAGGCGGCGGCTCCTATTACCGGAGGTGAGATGGGGATTTATAATTTGCCCAACATCAGTCTGGGTAAATTGGAGTTTTCTTCTTACTTGTCTCATTATTATCTAGTCTGGATGTTTGCTCTGATTTTTGTTTTTCTCTGCCAACGTCTCTCAAAGTCACCTATGGGTAAAAGGTTGAAGGCTATCCATTCCGATGAATGGGCAGCAGAGTCAGTGGGTATCAATGTTCCCGCAGCTAAGCTCTACATTTTTACTCTTTCCACTGGCTTAGCTGGCTTTGCCGGAGCTCTTTTCGCTCACTGCGCCTATGGTACTGTGAGTCCCGGAGATTTTGGGGTGATGTTTTCCATTAAGATAGTAACTATGGTGATAATTGGAGGAATGTATTCAGTGTATGGAGCAGCCGGGGGAGCGGTGCTTCTTTCTCTGCTTCCGGAGATAATCAGGAGACTGGGAGATAGAGCGGCCATAGACTTAACCCAAATTACCCATATCCAGGATATTGTCTTCGGTGTTATTTTAATCATTTTCGTAATATTCGCCCCCGGAGGGTTAATTAGAGAGGGAAAATCGGATTGGGCTAATGCTTCAGATTGAAAATATTTGCTGCCATTTTGGCGGACTAATTGCTCTGGATGACGTTTCCTTCCGGGTGAAAGAAGATGAGGTGGTAGGGCTTATGGGTCCCAATGGAGCCGGCAAGACTACTCTTTTCAATATCATTACCAGTTTTCTTCCTTCCACTAAAGGAAGGATATGTTTCCAGGGTAAAGAGATTACTCATCTTAAACCACATGAAATTATTAGGAAAGGATTATCCAGAACCTTTCAGGACATCAGGATTTTTGAACATCTCACCGTCAGGGAAAACGTGGAAGTGGCTGTTCCGGAAAGTAGAGAGATAGGTTTATGGACCGGTATGTTTCCTACTAGTGGGAAAAAGCTGATTTTGGAGAGAATCAGGAGTAAAGCTTTGGAATCTCTGGGGTGGGTTGGCCTTTGGGAGATGAGAGAAAGGAAAGCCTCATCTCTTAATTTTGGTCAGCAGCGTCTTTTGGGGATAGCTCGGGCTTTATCCTGCCAGCCGGATATACTACTTTTAGATGAGCCCTCCTCAGGTCTCAACCCGAGTGAGACTGACCTCTTGACAGAGATAATCAAGAGGATCCAGCAAAAAGGAGTCGCTTTTCTGGTGATAGAACATGATATCAGGATGCTAATGAATTTGGTTGGCCGACTAATTGTCCTGGATCGGGGTAGAAAGATAATGGAAGGTACGCCCCAGGAAGTAAGGGAAGAAAAAGCGGTCATCGAGGCCTACTTTGGAAAGAAGGGCAACCAATGGCTAAATTAGAAATTGTGGGACTGGAGGCTGGTTATGGAAAAGCCAGGGTGGTTCAGGGGGTAAGCCTTGAAGTCAGAGAGAAAAAAATTACCCTGATTGTAGGATCAAATGGTTCGGGTAAGAGTACTTTAGTTAAGGCCATCGCCGGGCTAATTACTCCTTTTGGAGGAAAAGTTCTCCTGGACGGAGAAGATATTACCGGACTGAGAGCTGAGGATGCGGTAAGAAAAGGGATAGCTCTGGTGCCTGAGGGAGGGCACTTATTTTCCGGGATGAGTGTTCGGGAAAATCTTCTGATGGGAGGCGTGTCGGTGAAAAATTTCCGGGCTAACGGAAGCATCAATGAGGTAGGTGAGCTTTTTCCCGTTTTGAAAGAACGCTCCCGACAAATAGCCGGAACTCTCTCCGGAGGAGAGCAACAGATGCTGGCAATTGCCCGAGCTTTAATTTGCCGCGCCGGAATATTAATTTTGGATGAGCCTTCTGCGGGAGTAGCTCCCCTACTGACTGAACGTATATTCAAGAAAATTGTCGGCCTTAAAGAAAAAGGAACTACCATTCTACTAATAGAACAAAATGCCTTAGCTATAGAGATTGCTGACTATCTTTATGTGATGAAAACAGGTAGGATCGCCGCCCAGGGAGAACCCGCCGAGATTCTCTCCCGAGACAATGTGAAGCAGTTGTTCTTGGGTTAAGATGAATTCGGTTTGACAAATTGCGCCAGCCACTTACAATAAAGCCAAAGTAAAGTTTTTGTAACGGGTAGGTTTTACTGAAAAGTAAGATTCGTGGTAGCCGCAGGCTAAAGCCTGCGGCTACCTTTATGGAATCCAAACTGAGCTGATTAAAGTTCTCCCTGCGGGTAGGGGAGGCTTTAGCCTCCCAATTGCTTTTTAAGTCTTGCTTCACCGAGGGCGACTAAAGTCGCCCCTACCCAAGTAGAGAGTTTTAATAGCTTACCGAATCTTGGACTGAAGTTAATATTAGGTGCCTGAATGGTTAAAAAGGGTGTAGAAAATGGGTGAGAGAGGAATACTCAAACTCGAAAATCTGAGCTTAACTGTCAACGGGAGAAAAATCCTGNACCAGATTACCATTAATTTTTGGCCAGGACGTATCCATGCTTTGGTAGGGCCAAATGGTGTGGGTAAGTCAACCCTTGCCTCTACCATAATGGGTCTGGAAGGATATAGGGATATACAAGGCGATATTTTCTTTGAAGGAAAATCAATTAAAACTTTTTCTCTTGATGAACGGGCTCGCAGAGGAATAACTCTTGCCTGGCAGGAACCAGCCAGATATGAAGGATTGACCGTGGAAAAGTTCATCAAAGCCGCGGCGGTAGATAAAAGTAGTGAAAGTGTGGGGAATGCTCTCTGGAAGGTTGGTTTGAATCCGGAGGAATATGTTTCCCGAGCTCTGGATAAGACATTAAGCGGAGGTGAGAGAAAAAAAATTGAACTCGCTTCCATATTGGTAATGCGACCCAAGGTTGTTTTGCTGGATGAACCAGACTCCGGTATTGACGTGGCCTCCCTCGAGAAGATATTTGAGGCAATTAAGCTGTTGAAGAGTCTAAACTCCACAGTTATTTTAATTACCCATAGTCTTGAGGTGCTTAGACAAGCGGAGCATGCTTTTTTAATGTGTTGTGGGAAAATTCTGGAAAAAGGTAGCGTGGAAAAGATAAGTCCTTATTTTGAAAAGAAATGTATCCCCTGTGAGCACAAGAATAGACCAAACAATTAAAGAGAAACCCTAAAAAATAATACAAGAAATCACCGAAGTGTAAAACAAGGAATCCAAGTCGAAAACATTGACTATCCAGAAAGAGAGGAGTAAGATAGGAAAGGTAACCTAAGGATAAGGGGGCTGTTTTCAAAAAATAGATTTTCCCCAACCTTTGTATCCTGAATATTCAATCTGACAAAATAAGGAGGTCAGTACAAAATGAACCGGGAAGAAAAAAAGAGGCAAATTAATATTAGAGTTCCTCAGGACGAAGCCAAGGGAGCTTATGCTAACTTTCTGCGAATTATGCAAAGCCGGGAAGAGTTCGTCCTGGATTTTGGTAATGTCTTCGGCAATGAAGGAGTGCTTACGGCCAGGATTTTCGTCAGCCCCGGCCATCTAAAAAGGATTGTGAAGGTTTTAGCCGGTACCCTGAAAAAATACGAAGACAAATGGGGAGAGATAGAAGAAGGAAAAGGAACTCCTAAAATAGGCTTTTAGGTAGAAACTTTTATCTGGATAGCCTCTTTAGGACAAATTTGAGCACAGAAACCGCAGCCATAGCAGGTCAGTTCATTAATCAAAAACTCTTCCTCTATCTTCTCAATAGCCGGACAGCCAATCTTGAGACATCGCCCGCACTGAACACACTTCTCCTTATCTATAACATAAGAAATCTTTCTTTGTCTCTCTTTGAGAACACAGGGACGTCTGGCAATTATCAAAGAAGGAGCTTCTTTCTTTACCTCTTCTTTCAAAACACGAAGAGTTTCCTTAAAATTCAGGGGATCTATGATTCTAACATTCTCTATCCCGCAAGCTCGGGCAAAATCTTCCGGATAAGCCATATAAGTTGCTTTCTTCTTCAAGGTTATTCCGGTACCTGGATGATCCTGATGGCCTGTCATAGCCGTAACCCGGTTGTCAACTACAATAATGGTGGATGTTCCTTGATTATAAGAGAGCTCCAGTAGACCGGTTATGCCCGAGTGAAAGAAAGTCGAGTCCCCTACCACACCAATTATGGGTTTATCTCTCAATCCAGCTTTATCCATTCCCTGGCATAAGGTAACCCCGGCCCCCATACATACTATGGTATCCATTCTCTCATAAGGAGGGAAGACACCCAGGCTGTAACAGCCTATGTCTCCGGTTACCACACAATCAATTTGGGAAAGAGCGTAAAAAAGCCCTATGTCGGGACAACCAGGACAAAAGACCGGAGGCCTGGCCGGAAGAGAAAAAACCTTTTCTTTCTCTTCTATCTGTCCAACTGACTCCTCAGGATTATCTATTTTTCTTCTTCCCTGGGCCACTCGGTCGGGATTTAGCTCGCCTATCCCAGAGAAGTATTCCCTACCCTTAGTTTTTATTTCCAGACTCCTGATATGCTCTTCCAGAAAGTTGTCAAGTTCCTCCACTACTACTACTTCCTTAAACTGAACAGCAAATCTCCTAATCAGTTCATCAGGAAAGGGGAAAGATAAGCCAAGCTTTAGGATGGAAGCTTGGGCAAATTCCTCCGCCACGTATTGGTAGGCTATACCAGAAGTTATTACTCCCCTTTTCTTCCCCCGGTTTATTATCTTATTCTGGGAACAATTCTCCGCATAGGCTTTTAACTTTTTCAGTCTTTCCTCAACCTTGACCCTCATTAATCTTCCATAGACCGGTACAGGAACATATCTCCGGGGATTTTTATTAAACTGAGCCTTTCTTGAGAGAATCTTTCTTGATGAGAGAGTTACCAGAGAACGGCAATGAGAAATCCGGGTAGTAGAACGAAGGATAACCGGAGTCTTAAAGCGTTCGGATATTTCAAAGGCTACTCGGGCAAAATCTTTAGCCTCTTGGCTGTCAGACGGTTCAAGAATGGGAATCTTGGCAAATCGGGCATAATTTCTGGTGTCTTGCTCATTTTGCGAGGAATGCATCCCCGGATCATCGGCCACCATTATTACCAGACCACCCTCCACCCCAATGTAAGAAAGAGTCATTAAGGGGTCGGCCGCTACATTCAAGCCCACGTGTTTCATCACCGCCAGGGCTCGTTTACCGGTAAGGGCAGCTCCAGCCGCTACCTCTACCGCCACCTTTTCATTGGGAGTCCACTCACAGTAAACCTCATCATAATGGGCCAGGGTTTCCAGCGTTTCCGTGCTGGGAGTTCCCGGATAACCAGTGGCTACACTTACCCCGGCCTCGTAAGCTCCCCGGGCAATAGCCTCATTTCCGCTGAGCAACTCCAAATTTTTGCTTTCAGTCTCACTCATATCTTTTCTCTGCCAGTTGCCACCAAACAATGAGACACTATTATCAAGAGATGGAAAAATGATCCGCCTGAAAAACCATCCTTTCCCAACTCAACTACTTTTTTCTGCGGTTCTCGTATATATCTCAAAGTCCGGTGCATTCTCCAGGTGTTTCTTAACCGAACATTTACCGGCTACTTTTATTATCGCTTCTCTATATTTTTCCGGAAATTCCGGCGGAAGTTGAATTTCCATAGCAATCTTTTCAATCATTCTACTTTCACTATTCCTTTCTGAACGCAGAATTAACTTCAATTCTTCAGTAGGAATATGACGGGCCTGGCAAAAAAGCAAAGCATAGATACCAGTGCAAGTAGCAATGGAAGCCAAAAACAAGTCAAAAGGAGCCGGAGCTGAACCCTCTCCTCCGTCCCTTTTTGACTGATCAGTTTCAATGGTAAATCCCTTGTAGATGGCGTTTACCCTTTTGCCTCCCGGAAAAATAACTTCCATATCCATATTTAACCTCCTAACTCAACAATCCTTCTATAATAAGCCCCACCGCTTCTTCTTCACTCAATCCCCGGGTCATAAGTGTCTCCAACTGCTTGGTATCTACACTCCCAATGGCTGCCTCGTGAGTAATCCGAGCCTTAGAGTGCCTGACCTCAACTATGGGAGTAGCCATAGCTACCGCGCTATCCTGAACAATTTCTTTGCAATCAACATGCCCCCTTGAATAGGCTGCTGTAGCCGTTAACTTATTGTAGACCTCCGCCCTGGCCTGTTCTCTTACGGCTACTCTTGAGGTGAGCACTCCTCGTGCCCTCTCCCCAATGAGGTATCCCACCTCCCTGATTTTGATAATATCATCCCCTCTGCCACTAATCTTGGTAGTCATCTCCATTATGCTTTCTTCCCGACAAGTAGTTTCATAATCAATATCTATTTTACCGGCTCTCCCTTTGAGCAACTCAAATATTGTCTTGAACCGAGATTTTCTCTCCAGCTTTACCCGGGCAGTTGGATAAACTTCCACTCCTCCCTGAGGACCATGGATATGCTTTTCCAAATAGGTATATCCTGCTCCCTCGGCGACTCTTATTCTCGCATTCATAATGTGCTTTACCTCAACTGCGTTGGGGAAAATGCAATGGGCCAAAACCGATATCATGGCATTCTTACACACAACCACCTTCATGATAATTCTCTGAATCCCCGATTCAGGAAGCATCCCGAAGCACAAGTGAACAGGCCTAAGAATAATAGTTCCCTCTTTTACCGTAATTGACACCTTCACCCCATCTTCTTTTTCCTCAGTATCAATGTCCAACCCAGGAACACCATGCAGACCAATTACCTGGTTATGGTGAATTGTTAAGTGGGCTACTTCCGGATCTCTTATAGCGGATTCTATCCGGGCAGTTTCATATAAGGTGTTAAATTTCATTTAGGGTTTCTCTTTAATTGTTTGGTCTATTCTTGTGCTCACAGGGGATACATTTCTTTTCAAAATAAGGACTTATCTTTTCCACGCTACCTTT
>AQRW01000102.1 GCA_000402295.1 Candidatus Aerophobus profundus SCGC AAA252-L23 | reverse complement strand
TAGCTCTTCCCCAGAGAGAAAATGAAGAAATGAGTATATTGGCCTGCTTAAACATAGCCGATGAATTATATAGACTTAAGGATAGGAACAAGAAAGCGCGGAACAAAATCCGGCTATTGATTGAAAAAATGGAAAAACTAAGTAAATGAACTGGATTGATCTAGTTTTGTTAGTTATCCTGGCCATATTTATTTTGCGGGGGATTAGCAAAGGACTATTTCGGGAAGTTTTTGCTTTAGCCGGAATTTTTGTGGGAGTGGTAGTGAGTATAAACCGCTATGCAGTTGTTGGTGAGGCGATTAATCAGGAACTACCGGTTTTTTCCCTTAAGTTGGCCAGTTTAATTGCTTTTGCGTTAATTTTTGTGGGAATTGCTCTGTTGGGTGTTTTACTGGGAGCAGTTTTGCACAGTATGGTCCGGCGGGTGATGGGTCGTTTATTAGATGGTGGAGGAGGAGCTTTAGTTGGATTACTTGAAGGGGCCCTTATTTGTAGTGTGATTCTCTTAGTGGTCAGTGTTTCCCCCTTATCGGGAAAAATCTCTAAGTGGACGAAAGGGTCAGCTTTAGCTCCCTACTTGATGAGATTGAGTCCCTCAATTTATGACGGATTGATGAGAGTCACGCCGGGAGAAGCTAAAACTTTTATGGAGAGACTAAAAGAGTTAGACCATTTACAGAAATTAAGATCTGAAAATAAAGCTTGATAACTTTAAGATAGGTGGGAAATGACTAGTTCTAATCAGCTCTTTGACCGAGTGAAACAAGAAGAGTTTGAAAAAGAATATCTATCCTCCTTTGCCTCCATAAGTAAGCAGACTCGGGGACGTAAGAGAGATGAAGCTCCCTGTGTTTTGCGCACCGAGTTCCAACGGGACCGGGATAGAATCATTCATTCTAAGTCTTTTCGTCGTCTCAAGCATAAGACCCAGGTTTTTATTGCTCCTTTTGGGGACCATTATCGGACTCGTCTTACTCATACTCTGGAGGTAAGTCAAATTGCCAGAACTATTTCCCGGGCTCTTCGGTTAAACGAAGATCTCACCGAGGCCATTGCTTTGGGACACGACCTGGGACATACTCCTTTTGGTCATATTGGCGAGACGACTCTCGATCAGGTTTATTTGGGAGGTTTTCTCCACAATGAACAAAGTCTACGCATTGTCGATAAACTGGAGAGAAATGGTGGATTAAACTTAACCTGGGAAGTACGAGATGGTATCCTCAACCATTCCCAGGAGGGAGAGAGAATCCTTGATGTCCATACCAAGGCTCGACCAGGGACTCTGGAAGGGGAAGTAGTGAAGATGGCTGATCCGATTGCCTATGTGAATCATGATATTGACGATGCCCTTAGAGCTGGATTGATCAGCGAAGAGGATCTTCCTTCTCATTCCATTGTAGTGCTGGGAAGAAGTCATCGAGAAAGAATTAATACCATAGTCCAGGATTTGGTGACCAAAAGCCTGAACTATTCTAACCTGAGGATGTCAGATGGTATCCTTTCCGTCTTTAACCAGCTTCGAGATTTTATGTATGAAAAGGTTTATCAGTCTTCATTTCTGACTGAGGAGGTACAAAAGGCTCAACACCTGATAAGAGAGCTTTATTTTTTCTATCTTAATCACCCGAATCTTTTTCCGCAGTCTATGAAGAAAAATCTGGAGAGTGAGGGTGTTGAGCGGGTAACTGTTGACTATATTGCTGGGATGACCGACCGATATGCTCTTAATATTTATCAGCAATATTTTTTTCCCAGGAGATGGGTTTAAGTGACTGGATTCCTCTCAGAGGAACTTATTGATCGGATTACGGAGAGGTGTGACTTGGTTGAGATAATCTCCCAGTACCTGCCTTTGAAAAAGGCCGGGAGAAATTATAAGGGTCTCTGCCCTTTTCATCAGGAGCGCACACCTTCTTTCGTGGTGTCTCCTGAAAAGCAAATTTTCCATTGCTTTGGCTGTGGAGTGGGGGGAAATGTATTTTCTTTTCTTCAAAAGCTGGAGAAAATATCTTTTCCCGAAGCAGTCAGACTGGCCGGGGAGAAAGTGGGAATTTCCATCTCTCTCTCGGGAGATGAGAAAGAAACTGTTAAAGAAAATCTTTATCAAATCAATGAGGTAGTTTGTAGGTTTTTCCAGGAACAACTGAAGAAAACACCGGTTGCTCTTAGTTATCTTGAACGAAGGAAGTTTAATAGTGAAACTCTGAAGACTTTCCGAATTGGCTATGCTCCTTCTTCGGAGGTGTTTCTGGATTTTTGCCGTCAAGAGAACCTTCCCGGGGAAAAACTGAGAGAAATTGGCCTTATAATGCCCTCAAGCAGAGGAAAAGGGGAATATGCCTATTTTCGAGGCAGAATTATTTTCCCAATTTTTACTCTCTACGGAAAGATTTGTGGATTTGGAGGACGAGTGCTGGATAATTCATTACCTAAGTATCTTAATTCGTCCCAGTCAACGATTTTTGATAAAGGCCGCCATCTTTATGCTTTAAGCTTGAGTAAGGAATTTATTCGGGAAGAAGAAGAAGCAATTCTGGTGGAAGGTTACACAGATGTTTTGGCCCTTTACCAGGGTGGAATTAGAAACGTGGTAGCTTCTCTGGGTACTTCTCTGACTACTTTTCAGACTCGGTTACTTAAAAGATGTAGCAAGGAGGTTTACCTTGCTTACGATGAAGATAGTGCCGGAGTTGCCGCTACCTTAAGGGGGATAGACTTGCTTTTGGAGGCTGACCTGGGAATAAAGATAATCTCAATGCCTGCTGGAGTAGATCCCGCTGAGGTAATGATAAAGCAAGGAAAAGAAGCCTTTGCTCTTTTGAAAGACCAAGCTTCTCCCTATGTCGATTACCGCATAGATTTGGAGATATCGAGAAAGCCGAAGCTCGGTATCAGAGAGAAAATCGAGGTTATCCATTCAATTTTTCCTACTCTTCAGAAAATTCCCCATGCCCTGGAGTTTCAGGATTTAATCAAGAAATTAGCTGAACGGCTCAATATAGAGGAAAAACTTCTCAGGTCGGAGTTCAGGAAACTTGAGAAAAAGGAATGGACTTCAGATACGCCGCTTCAGCTTATTTCCGATCCTAATAAGAGAGTGAAAAAAAAGGAAAGAGAACTGCTTCAACTTATGCTCTTGGGGGAGGAGACCATAGAGCTGGTAAGAGATCGGTGGGGATGGGATAAATTTGAGAGTGAAGAAAATCGCCAGATCGCCCGAGAGATTATTGCTTTGTGGGAAAGGAAAGAGCTTTCTTTACCCCGCCTACTTAATCGGTTAAAAGAAGAAAATCTTAGTTTTTTGGTCAGTTCTCTCTCTTTGAGAGAGTTGTTTCCAGATACAGTTGATAAGAAAAATCTAACTCTGGAAATAATTCAATCTCTAAAAAGGGAAATTATTGAGAGAAAGAGGAGAGAATGCCGACAGAAAATTGCCGAATATGAAAAGCAGGGTGATCATAAAAAGGTAGTTCTCTATTGCCAGCAATTTGATAGATTAGCTCGAGAAATAAATTTCATCGAGGTGGGAAATGAACAGGAAGATTGAAAAGCTATTAGCTAAGGGGGAGAGAGAAGGCAAGTTAACTTATAAAGATCTCGAGGAAGCTCTTCCCCAGAATATTTCTGTCTCAGAGGAAATGGAAGTATTGAATAGGATAGAGAGAGAGGGAATTGCCCTAATTCCGGAAGCACCTGAGGAGTTTGACAAATGCGCTAGTTTTTCTATAGAAGTGGGAGATGGAATTGGCAAATATCTCCAGGAGATCGGCAAAACTCCCCTTCTTTCACCAGAAGAGGAAAGAGAATTTGGCAGAAAAATAAAGGAGAGTAAAAGAATTCTTCGGGGTAGGGCTCTGGAGATAGCTCAACTATTTCAGAATAATGATTGTGTTTTTGAGGTAGCCACGGGGGAGGGATTAAAAGAGGAAGATCTGCGTGGTTTAAGAAAGAAGTTTAGAAGAATCAAAAAGTTGGCTAATTTTGTCTTGAAGCTAAGGGATGAGTTAACCGAACAGTTTCGTCCACCGGAGGACCGGAATAGATTTTCGAAATTACGTTGGGAAATTTGGCAAGCCAAGAGCTGTTATGAGAAATACTGTGATAGGATGATCCGAGCTAATCTACGTCTGGTAGTAAGTTTTGCCAAGAAGTACACTGGACGGGGAGTTCCTTTTCTGGATTTGATTCAGGAAGGAAACATCGGCTTGTCCCGAGCCGTAGACAAATTTGACTATCGACGGGGAAATCGTTTCAGTACCTATGCCAGTTGGTGGATAAGACAATCACTATCCCGAGCAATTTCAGACCAATCTCGCACTATCCGAGTTCCTATTCATATTACCGAATTGATGAAGAAAGTGAACCGAATTTCTCAGGAGTTGGAGCAAGAAATGGGACAGTTGCCTACATCCAGAGATATTGCTCTTAGGTGCGGGATTGCCGTAGAGAAAATTGAGCGAGTTCAAAGAGTCATCATTCGCTCTACCTCTATGGATACTCCTATCGGTGAGGATGAAGATAGTTATTTGATAGAATTGATCGAAAATGAAAAAGCTACTTGTCCTTTTGATGAGGTAAATCTTCGTTATCTTAAAAGGGCGATGGAAGATCTAATCGAGCAGGTTAAAGATGACCGGGAGAGAGATATATTGAAACTGCGCTTTGGTACCGAAGATGGTTGGGATTGTACTCTTCAGGAAATCGGTGAAAGATATGGCGTTACTCGGGAGAGAATCAGGCAAATTGAATCCAAGGTATTAGCTCATTTGAGAAAACTGGCTAAGAAAAAAATGCTGGAAGGATATTTGGACTGAGAAAATTTATGTCCAAATTAGACTAAAGTACGTCACAGTAAAGAGGAGAGCGATGCGAGCGGCCCTATTGAATAATCCGGACGGGTTTCCTAAGCACCTTGAAGTGAGAGAGATAGCCCAGCCTGAGGCAGGACAAGATGGTGTCTTGGTTAAGGTAGCCGCTTGCTGTATTTGCGGGACTGACGTTAAGAAATATTTTCAAGGGCACAAACTAATAAAATCGTACCCGATTATTCCCGGACACGAGTTTTCTGGAGTTATCGTAGAAGTAGGTCCACGGGCCAAAGAGTTTCAGATAAAGCAGGAAGACAAAATTGAGACTCGCCATTTCCGAGAAGGTGAGCGAGTAGTAGTGGCTCCTGTGGTTGCTTGTGAGGTTTGCCCTAACTGTCTGGAGGGACGTCCGGAGGCTTGTGAGTATCGAGAGGACATTGGGTTCAATTATCACGGTGGATTTGCTGAATATATGGTTGTTCCCTATAAGATTTTGAAGAAGGCTATCCCAGCTATTTATTCTATACCCGTGGGAATTTCCCTCTTTGAAGCTGCTTTGGCTGAGCCCTGGGCCTGCGCTATTCACGCTCAGCAAAAGATTGTCCGGCATCTATCCTGGGATAAAGAGACCAAGAGTTATTCGCTAAAAAGGGGAATTTGTCCGGGTGATACGGTGGTTATCATTGGAGGTGGACCCTTAGGGTGTATGCATGCTGAGCTGGCTAAAAGTTTTGGAGCGGAGAAGGTAATTCTTGCCCAGCGGTCGGTCCACAAACTTGAGTTGGCCCGTCAAATGGGAATAGCTGATTTCTACGTTAATAATTCAGAAGCGGGGGAGTTAGAAAAGGAAATTAGGAAAATTACCCGAGGAGGGAAGGCTGATATAGTAATTACTTCTTGCAGTACGGGACAGGCTCAGAAAGAGGCTTTTGCCATGGTAAAGAAAGGTGGTTTCATTAGTTTCTTTGGAGGAGTCAACGAGAAACTGGTGGATATCCCCACCAATGAGATTCATTACAATGGTCCCCTGGTGGGCGGAACCAGCGGAGCTTCCCCTTATCATCTGGGAATGGCTCTGGAACTTATGGCTCAAGGGAAGATTGATTCTCTAAAGTACATTACTCACGTCCTGGGATTGGGTTATTTGGAAAGGGTGTTTTTGCTTAAGGGTCTTCCCCGCCGCGATTTTGCTGGATTTGCTGATTGGAAGACTTCTTCTGAAAGTCTTCTACAAGAGAAAGGCAGAGAATTTTTTGATTTTTTGGATGAGGGGAAAATGGGGGATAATCTACCGGTAAAACTACAAGGATACAAGAACAGTATAATTAAAGCTATGGTGTTTCCCCGGCTTCCTAATGAAGCCGGAATAATTTGGCTGGGGGCTTTGGACGACCAGCAAAAGAAACAAAAGTTGGAAGAGCTGTATAAAAAAGATTGGAGAGAGGACAAATATGAATCTTGAAGAAAAATGGGAAAGAGCTCTGAAAGAAACCAAAATCTTGCGGTTACGGCTACGGAGCTTACTTTCTTTGGAAGCTACCGAGGTTTCTTATGTTTCTTTAGCTGAGTCTTCAATAAATATTGGTGATTCAGTAGTTCGTCGGGGTAAGGTTGTGGCCCACAGGCCTTTGATAATACTTCCTCATTATTATTATCCCCAGTTTGAGGGATTTGAATTTGAAGAAAATCTGAAAGCAAATCCCGAGACCGTGCGGAGATTCTTACTAATGAGAGGAATATCTTTTCCTTCTGTGAAGTATAAAAATGAGACTCATACGGTAGATATTTACGAAGGCCATCTGGAGAAAGCTATTGCTTACTATTCCGACCAATTGGAAAGAAGAGAGGATACTCATCTGGGGTTAATTGCCGGCCCGGAAGACTGCTGGCAGTTGTCTGTTCTTATTTACGTAGCTACTTTGGCCATCCGCTCCGCCCCCCATGATTTGCAGGAGTTGTTCGAGGAATTTAGAAGAAGACATAAAGACATGTAGTTGTCTTTGAGCAAAAATAGAAGTAAAAGGATAATGAGACAATTTAGATTCCTCTTTTTTGGGGGAGTGTTTTTTCTCTTAAGTACAATAAATTTTCCTCTTTTTTCCAGCCAGAGTAAAGAAGACGCTTTCTTAATTCCCCTTTCCCAGGAGGAAATCCCCTTTTTTGAGGACAGGGGAATTGAATCTCTTAAATTAGCTTTTGAAAGGGAGCTAAGATTCCTCTTGGAGAAAATATCCCGAGATCAAACTCTCCCTTTTGGTCAAGGAAGAGTGAGTCCTTCTCTTTTAATGGATAGTGCCCAACTTTTTCTTCAGACCTTGAGAGAAAGTAGTAGCCCAGAGGAA
>AQRW01000101.1 GCA_000402295.1 Candidatus Aerophobus profundus SCGC AAA252-L23 | reverse complement strand
CCTTGTTTGTAAGTGATGTCAGGGTCTGACATCGGTGGTCGATCATCCCGTGGCGAGGATTTTTACATTATTGGACAAAAGAGTATACTAAAATAAAGAAATAACATTTTTCATTTTTTTTGGGGGTGAGCGAATGGTCTACTTTTCTCCTCTTTGTCTTGAATATTGCTCTGAAGGACATCCGGAGTCACCAGAAAGAGTAAGAGCCATCTATGTTTACCTGCGGGAAAAAAAATATGTTTTTGATGAGGCAAAACCCTGTCAAGATGAGGATATTCTTTTAGTTCATACCCAGGATCATTTAGAGAGGGTTAAGAAGAATAAGTTTTATGATCCGGATACTCCCAATTTGGAGGGAATATATAAGTATGCCCTTCTTTCAGCGGGGGGAGCTCTTCAAGCTATGGAGTCAGCTCTTCAGGGAGAGTCTTCTTTCTCTTTGCTCAGACCACCAGGACATCATGCTACCAGGAACTCTCTGGGAGGATTCTGCTATTTTAACAATATTGCCATTGCTACGGCTAAAGCTCTGGGGAAGGTTGCCAAAGTGGCTATTTTGGACTTCGATGGTCATCACGGGAACGGAACTCAGGATATTTTTCAGGTAGAGGAAAGAGTCATTTACTTATCTTTTCATCAATCTCCGGCTTATCCTGGAACAGGAATTGTTTCAGAGAGCAACTGCTTTAATTTTCCTCTCATTCCCGGAGCAAGAGAAAGTCAGTTTTTACCGTTATTTGAGGAAGCCCTGGAAAAGATTGAAAGATTTAATCCGGCTCTTATTGCCGTATCAGCCGGTTTCGATGGTTACAAGAAAGAGGGACTCTTGAATCTGGGTTTAGAGATAGATACCTATTTTAAGATAGGCAGAGGTTTGAGGGAATTGAACCAGCCCATATTTGCAGTTTTAGAGGGGGGCTACCATCAGGATCTTCCTCTCTGCGTAGAGAGGTTTCTTCAGGGGATAAAGATAGGGTGAGAGGACCAGATGAGAATTAGTAGATTCTTAGCCATCATCTTGGTGAGTATTTTTCTTCTTGCTCCACTTAGGTGGGGGCAAGCCGGAGAAGCAAACGAAGCAGTCTACCAGACCAGAAGAGAGCGAATGGTAGAGACCCAGATTGTCTCCCGAGGGATCACCGATGAAAAAGTTCTTCAAGCGATGAGAAAAGTTCCCCGGCATCTTTTTGTAGATGAGTCTCAAAGGACCTATGCTTATGAAGACAGGCCTCTTCCTATTCCCTGCGGTCAGACCATCTCTCAACCCTACATTGTGGCTCTGATGACTGAGTTGCTCGAGCTCCGAGGAGAAGAAAAAGCTCTGGAGGTAGGGACGGGCTCGGGGTATCAAGCGGCAGTGCTCTCGGAAATCATTGATGAGGTTTACACCATCGAAATATTTGAAGAGTTGGGAGTAGCGGCCAAAAAGAGACTTAGTCATCTGGGCTATCAGAAGGTGAGGGTCCGGGTAGACGATGGCTACTATGGTTGGCCGGAGAAAGCTCCCTTTGATGTTATCATTGTCACCTGCGCGGTGGGCCATATTCCCCCTTCTCTAATTGAGCAATTAAAGGAGGGGGGACGGATGTGTCTTCCTCTGGGTAGCCCCTTTCTGGTGCAAACCCTGATGTTGGTGGAGAAGAGAAATGGTCAGGTCACCAGTCGAAGTATTCTTCCAGTAAGGTTTGTCCCCTTGTTGGGAAAGCATTAAATGCTATTTCTTTCGGTCTTTTTTATCTCTCTTGCGCTTCTCTCTTACGAAATTTTTCTCATGAGAGCCTTTTCTATTACCAGTTGGTCTCATTTTGCTTATATGGCCATAAGTATTGCTCTTTTGGGCTTTGGGGCCAGTGGTACTTTTATCACCATTTTTCAAAAAAGGCTAAGAGAAAACTTCCCGGCCGCCTTTTCTGTTTTTTCTTTCCTTCTTTCTCTCTCTATCTTTTTCTCTTTTGCTACTATTCAGAAGATTCCCTTTGAACCTCTGCAAATTGTCTGGTATGGCCGACAGTACGGGTATCTCTTGAGTGAGTATCTGGTTCTTTTCCTCCCCTTTTTTCTCGGGGCTACCTGTATAGGGCTTTCTTTTCAGCATTTGCCCGGGAAGATAAACAAGATTTACTTCAGCAATATGGCCGGTTCCGGAGCCGGAGCTCTTCTGATTGTTCTTCTTATGTTTTTGCTTTCTCCCAGGCATCTTCTGGTAGTTATTGTTCTCTTCTCCTTTTTGGCCACCATTATCTTTGCCCTTTCTCTTAAAACCAGATGGAGTCCGGTCATAGTTATTTCCTCTCTCATTATGGCTCTTTTTTTCTTTTTTTCTCCCCCGGAAATGAGGATTTCTCCTTATAAGAGCTTGAGCACCACTCTTAAATTACCCCAGGCCAAGATTCTTACCCAGAGGTTCTCTCCCTACGGACTTCTTACGGTAGTGGAAAGTCCGGCCATCAGATATGCTCCGGGACTGAGTCTTAATTTTACCGGGGAACTTCCCCCTCAGTTGGCTCTTTTTATAGATGGGGATTCTCAATGTGCTATTACTCGCTTTACTGGTGATTTAGTCGAGTTTGAGTATCTGGATTATATGACCTCGGCTTTGCCTTATCATCTTTTGGAGGAACCACGGGTTCTAATTCTGGGAAGTGGGGGAGGGTCGGAAGTCTTGTCGGCTCTTTATCACCAGGCCGGCTTTACTGAGGCGGTTGAGGTAAATTCTCAAATAATTGATCTGGCGAAAGAGGACTTTTCCGATTTCTCCGGTGCGATTTATTCCCGACCTGATGTTCAGGCCGTGGTAGCTGAAGCCCGGGGATTTGTTGAGTCCCGGACAGATAAATACGACCTCATCCAGCTTTCTCTTCTTGATTCCTTTAGCGCTTCCTCAGCCGGTGTTTATGCCTTATCTGAAAGTTACCTTTATACCCGAGAAGCTTTCCAGCATTTCCTTGAGGCTCTCTCTTCAGGAGGAATTATTTCGGTTACTCGCTGGATTAAAATGCCTCCCCGGGACGGGATCAAGATGTTTGCCACCGCAGTGGAAGCCCTGGAGAAAATGGGGGTAAAAGAGGCAGCTTCTCACCTTATTTTCATCAGGAACTGGGCAACTTCCACTCTACTGATAGGAAGCTCTCCCTTCAGCGAAGGTGAAATATGGGCCGCTCGAGAATTTGCCGGCCAAAGAGGATTTGACTTAATCTGGTATCCCGGAATTAGTCTCCGGGAGACAAACCGCTACCATATCCTGCCTCAGCCTTATTACTATGACGCCTGTCGGAGTATTCTTTCTTCGGAGAGAGAGAAATTTTATGATGATTACCTTTTTTATGTTCAGCCAGCCAGAGATAACTCTCCTTATTTTTTCTGCTTTTTTAAGTGGAAGTCTCTGCCTCATCTGATAAAAACTATGGGAAAGGAGTGGATGCCTTTCGTAGAATGGGGGTATGTGGTTCTTATTGCTACTCTACTTCAAGCTTCGCTCATCAGTTTTTTGCTTATTCTCCTCCCCCTTTTCTTTCTCAGAAGGCAGAAGATACCCGGGTTTGAGAGAATAAGAGTCTTTTTATACTTTCTTTTCCTGGGGATAGCTTATATGTTCATAGAGATGTCTTTCATTCAAAGGTTTGTCCTTTTTCTGCGTACTCCCATTTACGCGGTCTCCGTAGTTATATTCAGCTTTTTACTTTTTTCCGGATGGGGGAGCTTATTTAGCCAGAGAATCAAGACCAGGAGATTTTCCGGTATTGCCATATCAGTGGCTGGGATTGTGGTTATTTCTCTCGTTTATTTGGGAGGATTAAAGACGGTTTTTTCCTCCTTTTCATCTGCCTCTGATGGAATAAGGATTGCCATATCAGTAGCTTTAATTGCTCCCCTGGCCTTTTTTATGGGTATACCTTTTCCCTTAGGATTAACCCGGGTAGCCCGGGAGTTCCCCTCCCATCTTCCCTGGGCCTGGGGGATAAACGGGTGTTTTTCCGTAATCGGCGCTGTTCTGGCTACTACTCTGGCCATTTCCTCCGGATTTAGCTTGGTTACTGGGCTGGCTCTCTGTCTTTATGCTGGTGCCCTCCTGGTTTTGAGATAATCAATTGAAAAGGAGTTTTTTTGACTTTTCCCTTCAAAATTAATATAGTAAAAGGGGACGGTTGTCCTTCTTTCGTTGAAGAAGATAACCAGAGGTTGAAGAGAGAGTGATAGCTGCAGACTTTAAGCTGTGCGAAGGAGTCCTGGTAGCCGCAAGTTTTAACTTGCGTAAGATAAGATGGGCAAAAAAGAGGAATGTCATTACGAGCCTGCCAAAGGCAGGTGTGGTAATCTCTGAGGCAGCGCGCTGGCTACCTTTATGAAATTTAAACTATTACAATATTTTTGGCTTGGCCAAGAAGAGGAGAGGGTAATTATGGAAGTTTCTCTGATAGATCTTGAAGCTCAGTACCGAGAAATTGAGGATGAGATATTAGCCGTAGTCAAAAAAGTCTTGCGCAGTGGTCGCTATATTCTTGGTCCAAATGTCAGCTCACTGGAGGAGGAAATAGCTTTTTATTGTGGAAGCAAATATGCGGTGGGGGTAGCCTCGGGTACCGATGCCCTGGAACTATCCCTGGCTGCTTTAGGAGTGAGTGAAGGAGATGAAGTAATTACCACTCCTTTTACTTTTGTGGCTACGGCTGAGGCTATAGTCCGGGTGGGAGCCCGTCCAGTTTTTGTGGACATTAAAAAAGATACCTTTAATATAGACCCTGTTAGGATTAAGGAAGGTATCACTGAGAGGACCAGAGCAATTATCCCTGTTCATCTTTATGGTCAATCAGCCAATATGGAAGCTATTTTGGAGATAGCGGAAGAGTATCATCTTAAGGTGATTGAAGATGCTGCCCAGGCTTTTGGAGCTGAATATCGGTTTTCTCTCTCCAGAGGGAATGACGGTCAGCAAAGGGTGAAAAAGGTCGGAAGTCTGGGTGATGCTGGATGCCTGAGTTTTTTCCCCACTAAAAACCTGGCGGGTTATGGTGATGGAGGGATGGTTCTGACCTCAAATAGTGAAGTGGTTGAAAGCCTGAGGAGGTTGCGGGTTCACGGGACCGGCCAGGATAGGTATTCTTATACTCTCCGAGGTAAAAATAGCCGCTTAGATGAGGTGCAGGCCGCCATTTTAAGAGTGAAGCTTAAGTATGTGGAGGAGTGGCTAAAGATGCGGCAGCAAAAAGCTTCTCTTTATAATAAGCTTTTGGGAGAAGAAGCCTCCATTCCAGTGAGAACTCCGCTGGTGACCCCTTATGCTACCCATACTTACTGTGTCTATACCATTTTAACCCTTCATCGGGATGAACTTAAGGAATATCTAAAGAAGAAAGGGATAAATTGCCGGGTCTATTATCCTGTCCCTCTCCATTTGCAAGATACATACAAGTATTTGGGTTACCATAAGGGCGACTTTCCGGTAGCGGAAAAGGTATCTGAGGAGGTTATTTCTCTGCCCGTCTATCCTGAGTTACCGGAGGAAAAACTGAGATATGTTGTCCGGGAGATTAGGAAATTCTATAGTTAAAGATCGCAGTAAAGGTAGCCGCAGGCTTTAGCCTGCGCAAAAAAGAGGAATGTCATTACGAGCCTGCCAAAGGCAGGCGTGGTAATCTCTGAGGCGGCGGGCCGGCTACCAGATTATCATTGGGGGTCAAAATCACTGAAGTAATTTTGATATTACCAAAATCAGGATAGGAAGCCAGAAATGAATGTATCTATTATTGGGACGGGGTATGTAGGGTTGGTTACTGGAGCGGGATTAGCTGAATTAGGGAATAAAGTTTGGTGTGTGGATATTGATGATGAAAAAATAAAAAGGCTGAATAACTCAGTCATCCCTTTTTATGAGAAAGGGTTGGATAAATTGGTGGAAAGGAATCTTAAGTTGGGAAGACTTAAGTTCACCACCAGCTTAAGAGAGGGTATCAAAGAGAGTCAGATTATTTTTATTGCGGTAGGGACGCCGGCTAAAGAAGGGGGAGAGGCTGACTTGACTCAGGTGATAAGTGTAGCTGAAGAATTAGGCAAGGCTATGGAAGATTATAAGATGGTGGTAATAAAGAGCACTGTTCCAGTAGGAACTTTTCCCCTGGTTACCGAGGTACTGAAAAGATCAAGAAAAACGGAAATAGATTTTGACATAGTCTCAAATCCGGAGTTTTTAAGAGAAGGTGACGCCGTCTACGATTTCTTCAACCGTATAGGGAAAAATATCAATTCCCATACCCATACCACTAAAAGAATCCATAAAGTCTGTTACTCTATCAATAATTCTTTTTTTACTTCTTTTGAGAACAATTAGAAGATCAGCATCGCTTCCTGGGACAGCCTCTCCCTTAGCCAAGGAACCAAAGAGAAATACATCCAACACATTACTATTACTTTTTTTCAATTCCCTGGCGGCGAATTTGAGTTTTCTTATGATGCTCTCAACATCCAGTGATATTATTCTTACAGAACTTGACGATTTTACCCGCATATTCAATCGCCTCCCTATGCCTCTTTCTCTGTAAAGTAATCCATTGGTGCACCAATATCAAAACCATTTGGGTATCTTGCTGGAATGTAGTATTTATCCAATATCTTGGCACCTTCTCTCAACTCTTCAATATCAAATTTACTCCCCAGGCTCTCTAATAACTCCCTCACAGAATGACCCCAGGCTAACTTATGTAATTCCTGATATAGTGCTTTTAGAGCTTTTTCGGCTGACTGTTGACCAGAAAAACAAGCCCATTCATAATATCCTTGCCTTAAATCCATCAGGGAATGCTCAAGATCTCTTTCTGCTTGTTTAAGCCAATCTTTTGTTCTTCTCGACATTTCAAAGCCTCTATTTTCACCCGAGCCAATTCTCTCACTTCATCGGACAGTCTAACAACTACTTCAGAAGTATCTTTGCTTCGAACTTATCCACCTTATCCCCTCTCCTCAGTGAGCAATTTCATCAAGGATGTCTATAATGAGAAACGACTCCACTCATCATTAGGTTATCTCCCACCCAATGAATTTGAGGAGTTGCTCGTGGATAAACAAAAACCAACTGTACCCAGTCAGGTCAGATCACTCTAACCCAATTTGTCCAACCAGAGGGGTGCACTCCATCTATCTCTTCCTTTCTAAAGTTATCAAAGATATTTTGGGCCTCAAAGGGACCGTAGAAGTTTCCCACTCCGGCATGGTCTCTACCTACAATAAAGTGGGTACAACCAAAATTCTTCCTTATTAAAGCATGAAAGATGGCTTCCCGGGGACCGGCGTACCTCATCTTTAGACATCTTTACCCTCAACCTGCACAACCTTTACCCCCTCTCATCAAGAAGGGATAACTAAACCGCCTATATCCTTATAGTACTATTAGAATTCCTTAACAGGCAAATTCTCCACATGAAGGTTTATAATATCCGAGAGAGTAAAGCGCTTCGTCACATCAAGTATTTCCAACCCTATAAGTTTATTTGCTTCATCAAGGTCAATTAATAATCCATTTTCTATTTCTTTTGTTTTAGTTACATATTTTTCCTGCATTTGGATATAAAGAGCATCAGCTTCTCGGTCATATTCAATTCGCATTATATTTCCTCCTTCATCTATTTTTGTCTACTACACTCATTACTATCATGCGACTTTCCTTCTCCAAATAAGTAACCCGAATTAATTTTGCTCCTATAGATTTGAAAGCATTTACTTTTCCATTAGGTAATTTCTCTCTTCTATTAGGATAAGTTAATGTTTCTTTAACTTCCTTTAAAGATATTTTCCTCCACTTCATTCTACGCTGAGCATGTCTGGTTAAACGTATCTTTTCCAAGAGTTTCTCCTGTACTCAGGTACCACTTTTTTCTACCCGCTTTCCTCTCAACTTCAAATACTACTATAGCGTATCGCCACCCGTATATCCACAAGGATCAAGCCATTTCCCGTAACTTACTTTTCTTTCTTGAGTCTTGAGCAATATTTATTAGCAGCCTCAGATTAAACTCTCTGGAAAAGAATCAGAAATACCGGTGAAGTTTTGGATTTCTCCTTTTCGAGCTTTCTCATACAAACCTTTGGTATCTCGTTGCTTGCAAACTTTTAGAGGAGCGTTGCAGAATACCTCTATGAAGTTGATAACCTCTTCTCTAATATTATCCCAGGTCTCCTTTATTTCATTCCTTCAGCCATTCTTTTCTGGAAATTTTGGCCTGTCTTAAAATTCGATGCAAGAGGTCAATACTAATCTCCTGTCGATGTAGATTAGGAATAGTTAGGACCAAATTTTCTTTAATCATATAGGGATGTTTTCCTTCTTGGTATGGTCCTTTAAATCCTAACTTCCGGAGTCTTCTAACCAATTCTTTCCAATAAACTGGAGATAACCTATCCGCCAACTTTAAGCTCCGTAGGCTCTTCTATTTGATGCTCCCCTATAGGTGGTATGGGCAAACCTCTTCTTAGTCTAACCAAGATCCAACCCTCGATGACTTCTTTAAGATTCTTACGACATTCTTCCAGAGTTTTACCTGTTGCCCAAACCCCGTCTAATCCAGAGACTTCACCATAATATGGAGTCTCATCTTTAATAATTTCATATTTAGCTATGGATAAAGCGGCCTCAATGTATTCTGTGATCATAATTTTCTCCTCAAAATTTATTGAGTAGTGCCAAAATACTCACTCTTATACCTTCTATCCCCGTAATCTCAATGCAGTGGCTACTTTTTTATGAACATCCTCATCGAGGTAAAGCCGTATCTTATCCATTTTGAATTTTTAGGGTCCTGTTAGGCTGTAGCTTCAAGCTAAATTCTTTCTCTATTTCATATAGATCTTCTGCTCCTATTTCTTTCTCTATTTGTTCTTTATAGTCATAGTAATAACTTAGGGCATCGTAAAATTGAGCAGGGGTGATGTTTGGAAATCCCTCCAGAATTTCCTCTACAGACATCCCTGATTTATAATGAATAATTATATTCTTTACCCTTATTCTTGTCCCCTTAATATAGGTACCTCTCTGGGGGTCTACTTTGATATATTTATGATCTGTCTTGGCTAAAATGTTGCCCATTTTTTACTACCTCCTCATGTGTTATTTTAAACTCACCAATATGTGGTAAGTTTTACCTTCATTTCACCATATTCACTCTTTCTTTCTTGCGTTCAATGCCGATAACGCTGAATCCAGCTTTGGCTTTCTTTTACTCTTTCCTGAAATCCATTGTGAAAATGCCTCGGAAAAGTAGACAGTTTCTTCCAACGTGGATCAGGGAAATTATCATGTCGATATATCTTGCCATCTATGTACCTTTTCTCCCAATGATAAGAAAAGCGCCCGGGGATTTTTGTTGAAAACCAAATATCCACGAAGGAACCATCAATTATACATATCCGAAGTTTATCATGGAAAATTTCTGATGATACTACAACTTGTGCGTATTCTATGTCAACAATTCTTTTAATTTTAGATAGCCCGATCACTTAACTTTTTCCAGGACTTTCAATATCTTCTCTCTCCTTGTCTCCAAAAACTCAAGTTCCATAAAATCTTCAAGTATATCTTCTTCTTTAATCTCTCCTCTTTTCAGTCGTTCATCTAACTCTAACACAGATTTAACTCCATGCTTATTACCTATTTTGTAAATTTCAACTTCAGTGTTTCTTAGTTCTTTCCCCAGAAAAGACTTCAAACTCTCCCTTTCCAGTTCAACAGGGTCAAGATCAAGAGTCTTAGCAATCTCCTCAATTATCTGCATTCCCAGGCCTCCTTTCTTAATTTACACTCAATCTGTTCAATTGATTGAGTAGCCCCCTTCTACTTTATCACGCACACTCTTCTTCCTCTTCCATCATTAAGTTGTAAGCTTCGAGAATATTTTTCTTTAACTCTTCCCATGTTTGTCATAAGGATAAATTTCTATATTCTCTAATAAAGCTACTGGTCTTTGCTGATGATTAACCAGGAGAACTGTCTTTTCTTTTCTTATTTCCTGACAGTCTTTCTGGGAAATATCCAGGACAATAGGAATAGGCCAAATTGTTCCCTCGGTCAGTCTCATCTTAGAGATACCACTCTTTGAAAATTGTCTTTCTTCAAGAAACCTGTTAGAGGAGAATAAACTCCCCGGGCTATATTCTTCACATCTTTAACTTGCTCTTCATCTAAAGTTAAGGCTTTAAACTCACCTCTGTTCCTCAGAATCTCCTCTCTTTCCGGTGAAGACAGAGTCCTATCTATTAGTTTCCCACCGTGGGGCATCACTTTTATACCTCCCTATAGGATTTAGTACTATTAGAATTCCTTAACAAAAAAATAACGTATTTTTTTGTTAATCGGTTATTTCAACAGGTAAATTCTCCACATGAAGGTTTACAATATCCGAGAGAGTAAAGCGCTTCGTCACATCAAGTATTTCCAACCCTATAAGTTTATTTGCTTCATCAAGGTCAATTAATAATCCATTTTCTA
>AQRW01000100.1 GCA_000402295.1 Candidatus Aerophobus profundus SCGC AAA252-L23 | reverse complement strand
ACCTGACCCCTATTTACTTTCTATTGACGGTGAGTAAACTATTTCTATAATTAGTTTCAGAGATGGTGAAAATAGTGCAGAGGAGATATCCTGTGGCAAAGAATCTCATAATAGTGGAATCACCGGCCAAAGCTAAGACTATCGCCAAGTTTCTGGGAGACGATTTTGTAGTAGAATCCTGTTTTGGACATATTAAAGACCTTCCTAAGAGTGAATTAGGCATAGATATAAAAAATAATTTCCAGCCGACTTACCAAATTATTAGCGGTAAAGGGAAGGTGGTTTCCCGACTGAAAAAACTGAGTAAAGAGGTAGAGGGTATATTTTTGGCTACTGATCTGGACCGTGAGGGAGAAGCTATTTCCTGGCATCTTTCTCAGGAGTTGAAGCACGAGAATTTTAGGAGAGTCATATTTAATCAGATTACCAGACAAGCCATCCGGGAGGCGGTCAATAACCCAACCAAAATTGATATGAATAAGGTTAATGCTCAGCAAAGTAGGAGAGTTCTGGACAGATTGGTAGGATACAAAATTTCTCCCCTTCTCTGGAAAAAGGTAAGAAGAGGCCTTTCGGCGGGAAGAGTTCAATCAGTAGCGGTAAGAATTATCTGTCAACGAGAACAAGAGATTGAGAAGTTTGTTTTTAGGGAATACTGGATAGTAAAGATTATTTTTTCTTCTCCTAAGAAAGAGATGATTCAAGCTAGGCTTTCCCGTATAAACGGTAAGAAAGCGGAGATCAAAAATGAAAAAGAAGCGCGGGAATTAGCCGAAAAACTCAAGCAGGAGAATTACAAAGTCACCAAAATTGAGGAAAAGGAAAAGAAGAAATTTCCAGCTCCTCCTTTTATTACCAGTACTTTGCAGCAAGCAGCCAATTCTCAGCTTAGATTTTCCACCAGTAAAACTATGAAAATAGCTCAGGGTCTTTACGAAGGGCAGAACGTAGGTCAGGAAGAAAGAGTGGGTTTGATAACCTATATGCGGACAGATTCAGTTCGCCTGGCTAAAGAAGCTCAGCTTTCGGCCCGGAAGTATATTCAGAAAAACCTGGGCCAAGAATATCTTCCTGCCCGAATTCCCCTTTACAAAAATAGAAAAACCAGCCAGGATGCTCATGAAGCCATCAGGCCTACTGATCCGAGACGAACTCCGAATGAACTAAAGGATACACTTTCTCCAGATCATTATAAACTTTACCAGTTAATTTGGCGCAAGTTTATGGCTTCCCAGGTGGCTCCGGCTATTTTGAGAACGGTCAAGGTAGTGATTATAGGAGGGAAATACACTTTTCTCGGCGAGGGGAAAGAAGTTGTTTTCCCTGGTTTTTTAAAGATTTACCAGGAACAGGAAGAAAATAAAAAGGTATTACCCCCGCTCACTGAGGCAGTCCAGTTAAGTATTCAAGAAGTTATCTCTCAGCAACAATTTACCCAACCATCGTCTCGTTTCAGCGAGGCCACTCTGGTGAAATATCTGGAGGAAAAAGGAATTGGGAGACCCAGTACCTATGCGCCTACTATTTCTACCATTCTCCGAAGAGGGTATATTCGCTGGGTACGGGGACAGCTTATTCCTACTTCCCTGGGCCGGATAGTCAACGACCTTCTGATAGCCAATTTCTCTACTCTACTCAATCCAGAGTTTACGGCGCAATTAGAAGATGATCTGGATATCATCGAACAAGGGGGAAAGAAATGGACTGACGTAGTCAAACAGTTTTATGGAAACTTTGAAAAGGACCTCATTAGGGCGGAAGAGGAAATGAAAGAAGTGAAAAAAGAAGGATTAGGAGAAAGTTCTTCCCTCTGTGAAAAATGTGGAGGAAAAATGCTCATTAAATTCGGTCGTTTCGGGCTATTTTTAGCTTGCTCCAATTATCCGAAATGTAAATTTACTCGACCCCTGGATCAGAAAATTGGAGTTCCCTGCCCCTTGCCCGATTGTTCCGGAGAAATTGTGGAAAAAGTAACCGCTAAGGGCAAGATCTTTTATGGGTGTAACAACTATCCTGAATGTCGGTTCATCTCCTGGGAGGAACCAGTGAAGTTGGTCTGTCCCCAATGCAAGAATCCTTATCTGGTCAAGGGCCAGCGAGGTCAATTGAAGTGTCCTCAATGTGGACATAAATTCAAAGAAACGGTAGAGGAAAAAGTTAAACTTAATGGCATCTTCCACCGAATTATAAAGTACCGGATTGCTCTTAATGAATCTTCTTTCTGATTTCTCTCTTTATTTAAGCCAGCAGAGAAATCTTTCCCCTCTTACTGTTAGAGGATATGTTAGCGATGTCCGGGACTTTTTGAATTTTCTTAAAGAAGAAAATATTCCGGTTGAGAGGAGCAATTACCAGGTAGTGCGTTCCTACCTGGGGTATCTTCTGGATAAAGGATGCTGTAAAACCACTTTGGCCCGGCGGGTTTCCTCCTTGCGCTGCCTATTTCAATATTTGAACGAGAAAGGTGGCTATGAGTTATTCCATTTCTCTAACCTGCGCAGTCCTAAATTAAGGAAAAAGATTCCTGTTTTTCTAGAAGAGAAAGAAATAGAAAAACTTCTGGTCCCTCTGGAAGGCCAGGATAATTTTCTTGATTGTCGGGACCAGACCGTTCTTGAGTTGTTGTACGCTACCGGGATGAGAATCGCTGAACTTGTTTCCCTTGATTTAGAAGATATTGATTTATCCGAAGAGGTAGTTAAAGTTTTAGGAAAGAGGAAAAAGGAACGGATGATTCCTCTGGGAAGTTACGCTTTGAAAGCTTTGAGGCAATACATAAAAGTACGGGCAGAAAGAGCTGATCCCAGGGAAAAAGGACTGTTTATTAATTACTTGGGTATTAGAATAACTGATCGGGGAATAAGAAAAAGGATAAAAAAACATCTCAAGGAGAGTGGTCTCGGTAAACAAGTCGGACCACATACTTTCAGGCATTCTTTTGCTACTCATTTGATAAATCGAGGTGCTGACTTAAGATCAGTACAGGAGCTGTTGGGTCACGAAAGACTTTCCACCACTCAAATCTACACCCATATTACTCCGCACAGGCTGAAGGAGATCTATGAAAAGGCCCATCCCCGGGCCTAAAATCTCGAGGAGAATTTTATGATGTTTAAATCCACTACCATTTTAGCGGTAAGAAAGGAAGACCACGTAGTCATTGCCGGAGATGGCCAGGTAACCTTTAATGATGTAGTTATGAAACACAAAGCCAATAAAGTAAGAAGGCTTTACCAAGGAAAAGTTTTAGCCGGATTTGCCGGAGCCGTGGCTGATGCCCTCACTCTTTTCGAGAAATTTGAAAAAAAAATTGAAGAATATCGAGGTAATTTGCCCCGGGCAGCCCTGGAGTTGGCCAAAGATTGGCGTCAGGATAAGGTCCTACGCAAACTGGAAGCTTTAATGATTGTGGCGGATAAGGAAAAATCTCTGCTTATTTCTGGGAGCGGGGATGTTATTGAACCGGATGGGGCAGTTATTGCCATTGGTTCAGGAGCAGGATATGCCCAGGCTGCCGCTGAAGCTCTCGGCCAACACACCGATTACCCTCCCCGGCGAATTGCGGAGATAGCTATGAGGATAGCCGCCTCTATCTGTGTTTATACCAATGATCAAATTACTATAGAAGAATTGTAAGGTAAGGAGTGGAAAAATGCGGGATAATTATCTTACTCCCTCCCGAATAGTGAAAGAATTAGGCAAGTATATTATTGGCCAGGATGAGGCTAAGCGCGCTGTGGCTATTGCTCTGCGAAACAGATGGCGCAGACAAAAACTTCCGGCAAACTTGAGAGATGAAGTGTCCCCCAAAAACATTATTATGATTGGCCCTACTGGTGTGGGAAAAACTGAGATCGCCCGCAGGTTAGCTAACCTGGCCCAGGCCCCTTTCTTGAAAGTGGAAGCCAGTAAATATACCGAAGTTGGCTATGTGGGAAGAGATGTAGAGTCAATGGTGAGAGATCTGACCAGTGTTGCTGTGCACACGGTTAGGATGGAGATGTTGAAAGGAGTCTGGAAGAAAGCGGAGCAGTTAGTTGAGGAGAAACTCCTGGATATTTTGCTTCCTCTTCCCCAGAGTATTTCCTCACCAAATCAAGTAGAAGAGGAAAGAGTTGAGAGGGCGCGGGCTACCCGGAAAAGAATGCGGGATAAGTTAAGAAACAAGGAATTGGAAGATCGGGTAATAGAGATAAAGACCGCTGAGAAACTGAGTCCTATGGTTGAGGTTTTTAGTAATGTGGGAGTAGAGCAGATGGGAATGAACTTCCAGGACCTCCTGGGAGATGTTCTTCCCAAAAGGCCACGACTGAGAAAAGTTCCTTTAAAAGAAGCCCGCCAGATTATTCTTGAGGAAGAATCTCAGAAACTAATTGACAATAGTAAAGTAATCGAGGAGGCCCTTCGGAGGACGGAAAATTCAGGAATTATTTTTGTAGATGAGATTGATAAAATTATTGGTGGTGGAGCTGATAAAATTGACATCTCTCGCCAGGGAGTTCAAAGAGATCTTTTGCCCATTGCCGAGGGTACCACGGTGGCTACCCGCTATGGAGCGGTCAAGACTGATCATGTTTTGTTCATTGCTGCCGGAGCTTTTCATGGATCCTCTCCTTCGGAACTTATCCCTGAGCTTCAGGGAAGATTCCCTATCCGGGTGGAGCTGCAGCATCTAACCCAAGAAGATTTCCTGAAGATTCTTACCGAACCCCGAAACGCTCTGATAAAGCAATATCAGGCCTTAATGAAAACTGAAGGAGTAGAACTGATTTTCCAGGAGGATGCTCTCCAGGAAATCTCTCGTCTGGCTTTTCTGGTTAACGAGAGAACTGAGGACATTGGGGCAAGAAGGCTGCATACCGTGGTGGAAAAGCTGCTGGAGGAGATTTCTTTTAACGCTTCTCAGATGAGGAGAACCTCTTTCACCATCACTGCAGATTATGTAAAAGAAAGGCTCAAGGATGTTGTAGAAAACGAGAATCTTTCGCGTTACATCCTCTAAAAAAGGCTCGGAATATTCTGTCTTGCTCCGGCGATACTCTTTACAGTAATAACTGCTCGGCCTTCTTGTTCGGGGAGAAATAAACTCGCCTCTTTCAGGGGCTCAAACAGAATTTCTCCTTATTCCTCACTTCGAAGACCTCGTAAAGGTGGATTATCAATGTCACCTCGTCAGAATATTCCTCGCTTAGAGTATAAACAAGGTAGCCGCAGGCTTTAGCCTGCGTTTATTTTGCGCAAGTTAAAACTTGCGGCTACCATATATTCTGTCTTGCTCCGGCGATACTCTCTGTATCCTGCCCTGTCCTCGGTGAGTCCGTTCGTATGGTTCATCTGGTTGAAAAAGAGAACCGTCTCCCTTTCACCCCTTTTTTCCTGCAAAGCCGGCTGGTTGACAAACAATGTTTTTGGGGGTAGAATGGCCAACGGTGAGCTTGAGAAATTAGTGTATTAGAGTTGTGACCAAAGGGAGGTGATACAAGGAGCTAAGATGGAACTGTGAAATAGGAAAAATTCAAGGAGGAAAAGTAATGAGGAATAAGTGGTGGATTATTTTATCTTTAATTGTCAGTCTCAGCTTTGTCTCTATGGGAGCTGGGGCCTTGGCGGCGGGAGGAACCCTGGTTTTTGGAAGTGCCGGGGATGCCTCAAGATTGGATCCGGCTGATGTAACTGACGGAGAATCCATTCAGAGAATGGACAACATGTTTGAGGGTCTGGTTGAGTATGAGCCAGGTTCTACTGCCATTCGACCCTGCCTGGCTGAATCCTGGGATATTTCCCAGGATGGTCTGGAGTTCACCTTCCATTTAAGAAAGGGAGTGAAGTTTCACGACGGAACCGATTTCGATGCCACAGCCGTGGTTTTCTCTTTTCAGCGGCAGTATGATAAAGATTTTCCCTATCATAAATACGGAGAATGGGCTTACTGGGGCTGGATGTTTGACTATATGGATCGGGCAGAGGCGGTTGACCCTTACACAGTGAAGGTTTACCTTAAGGAGCCTAATGCCTCTTTTCTTACCTCTCTGGCTATGTTTACGGCTTGTATAGTCAGCCCGTATTCGGCGGCTCTTTACGGAGCAGATTCCTTTAGGCACCCGATAGGAACCGGACCCTTTAAGTTCGTAGAATGGGTTAAGGACGATCACATTACTATGGAAGCCTTTGGAGATTATTGGAGAGTCAGGGCCAAACTGGATAAAGTTATTTTCCGAGTAATTCCCGATCCTTCCGCTCGATTGATGGCTCTGGAAAAGGGAGAAATTGATGGCCTGGAGTACCCGGACCCGGAGCAGGTTCAGAAAATAATTGATAGTCCCAAGCTTAAACTCCTCACTCAGCCGGGAATGAATGTGGGCTATGTGGCCATGAACATGGGTGAGGACACTCCTGGTTTCGAGAAGCCTTTTGGAGATGTGCGGGTGAGACGGGCTATCAACCACGCTATTAACAAACAGGAAATTGTGGAATATCTCTACCAGGGCACCGCCATCGTGGCCAAGAATCCTATTCCTCCTCTATTGTTTGGCTACAATGATGATATTGTGGATTATGAATACAATCCGGAAAAGGCCAAAGAGCTTCTGGCCGAAGCCGGATATCCCAATGGTTTCAAAACTACCCTCTGGGCTATGCCGGTATCTCGTCCTTATATGTTTGATCCCCGGAAAATTGCCGAGGCTATTCAATCATATTTAGCTGACGTGGGAATTGAGGCGGAAATTTACAGCGAGGATTGGGGAACTTATCTTCAGGATACCGAAGCCGGTAAGCACCCGATGTGTCTTTTAGGCTGGACCGGTGATAACGGCGATCCGGATAACTTCATTTATGTTCTCCTGGACAAAGATGCAGCCACCATAGGAAGTGCCGGAAATGTAGCTTTTTACCGCAGTGACGAACTTCACGAGGTAAATATTAAAGCCCGGCAGAGTTACGATTTTGACGAGAGAGTCAGGCTTTACCGAAAGGCCCAGGAAATCATTCATCGTGATGCTCCCTGGGTCTGTTTAGCTCATTCAACCCAGATGCTGGCTTTCAAAAACGAAGTTCAGGGATATGTACTTCATCCCACCAGCAGAAAATTCTTCTATCCGGTTTGGATAGAGAAATAAGGGGATGAATCTGAACTGAGTAGTTACCAACAAGCGTGGTTTTCTCTGGAAAGCCACGCTTGTTTTATTGAGCTACTAAATGAAAACCTACGTTATAAAAAGACTGCTAATGCTTATTCCGGTACTTTTGGGGGTGTCGGTAATTATTTTTCTCCTTATTCGTCTTACCCCGGGGGATCCGGCCCGCATTATGGCTGGTGAACATGCCGATCAGCAAACAGTAGAAGAAATTCGGGAAAAATGGGGTCTGAACAAACCTATTCCCGAGCAATATTTCATTTGGCTGAAAGAGGCTCTGCGAGGTAACCTGGGGCGCTCCATTACTACTCATCGTTTTGTGGTTTCGGAAATATGGGAACGCTTCCCCAACACTCTGGAATTAACCCTGACGTCTATGATTATCGCCGTAGTGGTGGGAGTGATCGCCGGGGTCATCTCAGCTACCAAGCAATATTCGATTTTTGACTACGGTAGTATGGTGGGGGCCCTCTTTGGTATTTCTATGCCGGTTTTCTGGCTGGGGCTTATGTTAATGTTTGTTTTTGGATTGCTACTTGATTGGTTCCCTATTGCCGGTCGGCTGAACGTAAATATTACTCTCAAGCGAATTACCCATTTCTATGTGATTGATAGCGTCCTGGCCGGTAACTGGCTGGCTTTTAAGGATATTTTGGCCCATTTATTTCTTCCCGCTATTGCTCTGGCTACCATTCCTATGGCCATGATTGCCCGGATGACCCGTTCCAGTATGCTGGAGGTAATCCGGCAGGATTATATTCGCACTCAAAGAGCCAAGGGACTTCCCGAGAGAACAGTAGTCTATAGGCATGCTCTTAAAAATGCTCTTATTCCTATTGTTACAGTGATAGGTCTCAATTTTGGTCTTTTGCTTCAGGGAGCTATTCTTACCGAAACTGTTTTTTCCTGGCCAGGACTGGGGCGTTACGCCGTCCAGGCGGTCTACGCTCGAGATTATCCGGCTATCCAGGGGTCAGTGTTATTTATCGCCGGCACCTTCGTCATCGTAAATTTGATTACCGATATTATTTATGCTTATGTTAATCCCAAAATTCGCTACCACTAAGTGAGTTTTTATGTTTACCAGAAAGAAGAAAATCGAGCAGATTTCTAAACTCCAGGTTAATAGTTACAGTGAGCTGAACGAGACCTTTCATATGCTTAGGAGTAATAAGTCAGCCATGATAGGCCTGATTTTGATTGTTATTTTGATCATTGTCGCCATATTTGCTCCTTTCATTGCTCCTAATGATCCCTATCAGCGAAGCTTGCCTTTTCGTTTAAAACCGGGGATCTGGAGTGAGGGTCTAAGTACCANGTATCCCCTGGGAACTGACTACATGGGCCGGGGCGTTCTCTCCCGACTAATTTATGGAGCCAGAGATTCTTTAACTGTAGGATTCATTGCCGTGGGGATTGCGGCCAGCCTGGGTATTTTTCTTGGCCTTCTGGCCGGTTATTACGGAGGGGTGATTGATCATCTGATAATGAGATTTGTGGATATTATGTTTGCTTTTCCCAGTATTCTCTTGGCTATTTCCATAATGGCGGTTCTGGGGCCGGGTCTGGAAAAAGCTATGATCGCTATTGGAATAGTCTACACTCCCCAAATGGCCAGAGTGGTGAGAGGTTCAGTCCTGACGGTGAGAGGAATGGTTTACATTGAAGCTGAAAAGGCTATTGGCAGCTCTGATTTTCGCATTATCGTCTCGCATATTTTGCCCAATGTTATGGCCCCCATTATTGTTTATGCTACCTTAAGTATTGCCAGTGCTATTCTCGACGCAGCAGCTCTGGGTTTTCTGGGCTTGGGGGCTCAACCTCCCCGTCCCGAGTGGGGTGCTATGCTGGCGGATAGCCGGCAATACTTAATGTCCGGAGCTTGGTGGGCGGTAACCTTTCCTGGTTTGGCCATTATGATTACTGTCCTGGCTTTAAATCTTTTCGGTGACGGGCTGCGGGATGCTCTTGATCCCAGGTTAAGAAAATGAAAAAATTGAACTTATCCGGAGAACCTCTTCTTTCCATCAGAAATCTCCATACCTATTTCTTTACCCACCGAGGGATGGTAAAGGCAGTAGACGGGGTGGACCTGAATATCAGGAAAAAAGAGACTTTAGGCCTGGTAGGTGAGTCAGGTTGCGGTAAGTCTGTCACCGCTCTATCCATTATGAGACTCGTTCCTAATCCACCGGGTCGGATTACTGAAGGAGAGATATTTTTTGCTGGAGAGGACCTCTTAAAAAAAAGCAATGAGCAAATGCGGAAAATGCGAGGAAGTAAAATATCCATGATTTTTCAGGAACCAATGACTTCTCTCGATCCAGTTTTTACCGTGGGGCATGAGCTGACGGAAACACTTCTCCTTCACCAAAATTTGAGTAAGGAAGAAGCCAGGGGAGGAGCGGTAGAAATGCTCAAATTAGTGGGGATTCCTGAGCCGGAGAGGAGGATGGAAGAATATCCTCATCAGCTTTCCGGCGGAATGCAGCAAAGAGTGATGATCGCTATGGCTTTATCCTGCAACCCTTCTCTTCTCATTGCTGATGAACCCACCACTGCTTTAGATGTCACTATCCAAGCCCAGATCCTTGCTTTAATCAAAGATCTAAAAGGGAAACTGGGAACATCAGTTCTTCTCATTACTCATGACCTGGGAGTAGTGGCCGAAACCTGCCAGCAGGTGACCGTAATGTATGCTGGTCGTATCATGGAGTCTGCTCAAGTTAATGACCTTTTTAGTGAACCACTGCACCCTTATACTACTGCCCTGAACAGTTCAATTCCCAACATAGATTCTGCAGCTCGAAGACTCAAGATTATTCCGGGAATGGTCCCCAGCTTGATTAATCCTCCTTCGGGTTGCCGATTCCATCCCCGTTGTCGGCAGGTTATGC
>AQRW01000099.1 GCA_000402295.1 Candidatus Aerophobus profundus SCGC AAA252-L23 | reverse complement strand
CGGCTGACCAGAGTATTTAAAGAGGCCAAGGAAATTACTTTTGATAATTCAGATAAATACGTAGTCTTCAGTGATTGTCACCGGGGAGACGGAAGTTGGGCTGATGATTTTGCTCATAATGAAAGGATCTTTTTTCATGCGCTTAATTACTATTATGACCAGGAGTTTACCTACATTGAAACCGGTGACGGGGATGAACTCTGGGAAAATAGCAGATTCGAGGACATAAAACAAGCCCACAGCCAAATATTTTGGAAACTGAGCCAATTCTACCAAAATAAGCGTCTTTATCTTATTTGGGGAAACCACAACCGACGATGGAAAAACTACAAGCAATGTCAAAAAGATCTTTCCCAATATTATGACGAACGGGACGGCAAATACAAGCCGCTATTTGAGGGCATTATAGTGCATGAAGGCCTGGTAATGCGGCAGGCAAAAACCGGCAGCAAAGTCTTTTTAGTCCACGGGCACCAGGTGGATTACTTGAATGACACTCTGTGGTGGTTTAGTAGATTCATTGTCAGGAATTTCTGGAAGTTACTTCAGTTAGGTGGGGCTAAAGACCCTACCAGTTCGGCCAAGAATTTCAGAAAGCGAAATAAGATTGAGAAAGCAATAATAAAATGGGTTGAAGAAAAAAACCAGATCGTGCTGGCCGGTCACACTCACCGTTCTGTATTTCCTTCCGGGAAGGAGCCACCATACATTAATGCTGGCAGTTGTGTACATCCTCGTTGTATTCTGGCAATTGAAATTGAAAACGGGTCAATGACGCTCGTTAAATGGTTCGTCAACGTGAACGATAATGGAACTCTGTTTATGGACAGAAAATTGCTGGAAGGACCAAGGAAAATAGATGATTTAGTCAGGAAGCTGGTGAAAAAGGAATAATCCAGGGGTTGGGATCAAAACCGATGGTTTCCCTTTACTTAATAAATAATATCATCTTTCTGTTCAAAGGGGTCCCGACCTTGTTTGAGATCATCAATCACGAAGCGAAGCCCCAGATTATCCATAGACCACATCTGGTAGCCCCATTCAAAGATGCGAAGTGCCTGCTCTTCTTGCCCGAGATGAGCCAGGGCCAGTCCGTATCCCTGCAGGGCTCGCAGGAAGGGTCGGTTCTCCAGGTGAGGCCAAGGGAGAATGGGCTGACGGAGGTTCGAATCCTCCTCCCCCAGCCAATGTGCAAAATGTGCTTCTAATGCAGATTTCAGAGGGTGGAGGCAATTAGAGTAAAGCTTTTGTGACCAAAGCCATCTTTACCTTTCTGCCTGGCCAAAAAAGGGGGGTTAAGATGGCCTCGATATACAAAAGAGGGAAGGTTTGGTACCTCACTGCCTATGTCAACGGTAGGAGAGCAAGAAAGAGAATAGGCAAATCCAAGAAATTGTCTGAGCCGGCCCGGGAGGACATTGAGGTTAGGATAGCCAAGGGTGAGCTTGACTGGGAAGAAGTAAGAGACTCCAATTTTCGTGAATTCACTGACGGATACTGCATCACCTGGACGTCAATAGTCGACCTACTACCTATGTAAGGTACAAAGAAGCTCTTGAGCACTTCATCACTTTCCTGGAAAGTCGGGGAATTATCTTAGATCATGTCCTACGATTTATTTTGACTCATTGACAAATCTTGGCCTTATGATAGGATGTTAGCAATGAGCTTTACAAAGTTGTAAGTAGTCAGTAAACCGCGTGTCGTTGCGAGTCTGCCAAAGGCAGGCCAAGCAATCTTGAGCTTTGGAATTGAAGAGACCGTCTAAAACTAAAGGGTAAAACGAAGCTTTTTATAAAAGGGGACAGATTTGAAATCTGTTCCCTTTTTTCTCTAATTAGTAGGGCTTGTCATTGCAAGGAGCAAGATTCTTTGTAATGACAGTGATAATATACGTACTTTAGTGAATATTTAGACAAAGCTCAACAGATAGCGGAGTCATCATAGATGAGAGTAATCGTTTATGTGGTACTATTGCTGCTTGCGGTAGCCGGTCCTGGCTTTTCCGATGTGATACACGGAAATCCATCCGCGGAGGAACCCACCATCACCATTGAGGGCACAACCGTAATATACCTGGGTAAGATATCGGAGCAAAACGTTGAGCTGTTTCTGGAGACAGTCAGAGGAAAGAAGCTCACCACGCTCCTGATTGCTTCAAGCGGTGGAGAAATCAATGCCGGCATGATGATGGGATCATGGGTCTTCGACAACCATATTGATGTCGTGGTGGAGAAAATGTGTATGTCTTCTTGTGCAAACTATGTGTTCACCGCCGGCCGGCATAAGACCATAAATCCGGGTTCTATCGTGGCATGGCATGGCAGCATACTGCAGGAATTCCTTATGTCGGACGAAGATATTCGCGTATTGGTAATCCAGACTTTCGACAAGCTCCCAGAGAGCGAAAAGGAAAAGATGGACCTGCAGGAAATGATCCGGAAATCGATTGAGCAAATGAAGGAGTATCGTGTGGAGAGCACAAGAAGACAGGCGATGTTCTTCAAGAAGATTGGGGTGGACGAGTCGGTTTGTCTTATCGGCAACGAGGAGTATGGGGCCGAGGATTTCTTTATTCTATCCGTGAAGGATATGGAGCGATTCGGGATACGCCACGTTCAGGCGCCCAACGATTACGAACAGATTGACCTGGCTCCTTTTTGCATAAGGGGACATCAAGTCGAATACATCAAGTTACGCGACTGATTGACATTCTCTGTCCTCTACACAAACCAGAGATCATTTTCTCTTGACGTTGTTTTTTGTACCGTTGCTCTCCAAACCCCAAGCCATCCGCCTTACTCAACTTGGAAGCATTCTCCTTCCCAGCAGACAATCACTTTCTCTCCCAGGGCAAAGTATTTTCCCAGTTCCGGCTTTTCCCGGAGCAACCTGAAGTAGTCTTCTTTCAAGTAAGTAACCTTGATAGTATCTTTTCCCTTCGGGTAATCGGTGTCAATCCAGATACCCTCCCGAAGACAGAAGGTCTTCTCTCCTACGTATTTAACCGTTTTCAAGGAAGACTCTTCCACGGTCTTCTTTTCCTTCAGACCACTGATTTCTCGGGCCGCATCAAAAGCTTCCTTTCCTGTGGGAGCCATCATCACTTCTGGCTGAAGGAGGTAACGCTCCCTCCTCTCCGGAGCCAGAGCCCCGTAAGTTCTTTCCTCTTCTCTTACCAAAATGGAAGTGTAGGGGGTGACAATGCCATATTTCTTGCCTAGTCTGGTTACCTCCCCAATCAGTTCCTCACTCTCTCCGTAGAGCTTGATTTGATCCAGTAAGAATCCAATCTTTCTATTGGCCCAGAGTCGAGGAATGAACTCATTTTCCCTGGTTTTTCTGGGAAAGAAAAGTTCATAAGGGTATGTTTTCCTTTGTTTCCCCACCGAACCCAGCAAACGGAGGACCTCATCACCTTGACCTCGGTATCTACCCAGGAGGATAAGCTGTGAGCCTTGGAAAATGTCGCCCAGGTGAGGGGGATAGACATCGTAGGCAATAATCTTGTCCCACTCTAATCTGGCCTCTTCCAATACTGGGGAGCTAATCTGGCGGAAAAGGGTAGAGACGGCTACCTCAATGTCCTCCTCGGGCCTAACGTATTGGAAGGCTCCCTTGTTTTCCTGGGAGAGCCGGTCCAGGAAATGAGTGTTTACTTCGTAGCCCACCCCAAAGGTGAATATTCGTGCTCCCTGATTAGCCTGGGTAACGTGGGTGAGGATGCTTTCTAGGTCCGTTACCCCCACGGTGGGTGTTCCGTTAGTGAGGAAAAGAATAATTGAATAGCCAGCCACCAAAAGAGCTCCGGCAGAATGCCATATCCCTATAGATGGTTTGATACGATTATTTGACAGTTACGCCAGGGTTTGATATAAAAATAAGTTGTAAGGAAAAGGATCACTATGAATTCGAGAGAAAGAGTTTTTGCAGCTTTGCAAGGAAAGGAATCAGACCGGGTTCCCAAGCTGGAATGGCTAATCGATCCCAGCGTCATTAGACAAATTAATCCCCTATGGTCGTATATGGATCTAATTGACAACAGTATCGAGGATGTAGCTGTAGCACTTGAGGACACCAGGACAAGAAAAATCAATGAGTATACTGAGATTGATGAATGGGGAACTGTCCGGTGTTGGACAGCTGCCTCGGGCGATGTTTCCTTTCCCATTCAACCTTCCATACAGTCAAAGGGTGACCTCCAGAACTTCTTGCCCCCAGATCCTTTGGCGAGCTACCGGTTCGATACCTTGAAGAGACTCGTGAAGAAATTTCAGCACCACAAAGCAATCTGTTTTTTTGCCCATGATGCCTGGGAGTATCCGGCTGCCATTCGCGGGGAAGCGAACCTCCTCATGGATTTCCTTCTTGATCCGGATTTTGCCAAAGAGGTAATCAACATGACGGTTGATTATCAAGTCAGCTTGATTGAACATGCAATCGAGCTTGGAGCAGAGATTATCGCCACCGGAGACGACTATTGCTCTACCAGAGGTCCGGTCATGTCTCCTAAGCACTTCGAGGAGTTCATTCTGCCCGGTCTGCAAAGGGTGGTAGAGACAGCCAAGAAGCATGGGGCTTTTTTCGTAAAACACACTGATGGAAATGTGTGGCCGATCCTTGATTTAATCGTTGAAGGAGCACCAGGGTCAGGTCTCAACATTTGACATTTAGAGAGAAATCACTTCTCACTAATAAGTGCCGACAATCTACTCCAGCTTTGAGGTACTCGTAGTGAAGGATTTGAGGATCTCCAAAGCTCTTATTTTGGAAAACGGGGAAGCTATTGTTTTTGAGGAGAGGCCTTGACCTTTCGTTAAACTTGACAATGAGGGGTCCCTTGGATAGTGGCTGAGTCCTGCAGCTTGATAAGAAGTCAAAAAGGTGTCAGCTATACGATTGATAAGTGGAGAGAGGGTTACCATGTCTCTCTTGGAGCTGTGTTAAGAGACCAAACATTCCGGTCAAATATGATTCCAAACAAAAACCTTTTGCTCAGATTAGCATTTGCCAAGGAAAAGACCAAAGGACTTAGGAGTGATATTGTGAGAAAGATGCCCCTCGCCAGGTATCTCATATTTAATCTAACAAGCCTTGGAACTTCAAGAAAAAATGTGACCATTTTTGACTTTGCAAAATCCCTGTTGAAGGATAAAAACTCAGACCTGACTTCTCCCTATTACAGCGATATGAAAGAGCTGCAAATAAATAGAAACAATACTATCGTGAAAGACCGATATGAAGAAACAGCTTGTTTTTTCGAAAAGAAACCAATAGATATGCTCCTCTATTTCATAAGAAACGGAACACCCAACACTACCTACTTCAGGATGAAGCTCGAGGATTACTTCACGGACAATACAGCACCCAACCAACTTTTTGCTGCCTATCAAAAATCAGATTTTCATTATGCCAATCGACTGATGTTAAGATATCACAACTACAGTATCGGATTTAAGGTCATCGATGCACTTAAGAGAATACATCCAAAGTCTGAAATGGTTAGTAGTGAATTCAAAATATTAGATTATGGTTGTGGCGTTGCAGATCCGTCTTTGATCTTATCAAAAAAGGGATTTGACGTCACCATATCAGATCTAAATACTCCAAAATTTGCGTTAGCTAGGTGGCGATTCGATCAAAGAGGATTACGATATAGAGCTTTACCAATAGAAAATACTGAGGCTCCACCAGTGTTGCAAGAAAACTTCTACGATGCGGTGATTCTGGCGCAGCTGTTAGAGCATACGAGGAACCCTTCATTCTTTTTGAAGCATTTTGCGAATTCGCTTAGGAAGGGAGGGATTCTTTACGACTCACTGGGCCCAACTCACAAGCATGGTGTTGGAGGAGACCATCTAATAGAAGCTAGGTTAATCGTAGATGATCCTTCATACAGTGAACAATTCAACAAGATGTTTTTGCCACTTAGTAAGGTGGTCAGTAGAGATATATACAATCATTTGTATCTAAAAAGATAGTCCCAAAGTAACTGTCAAGAAGACCTCGGAGAGGTGACGAGACGGTACCTCCACGTGAAGGTTCTTGGTGTTGATTACTCGAAGCAAGCAATTAGGCTGATAGCTCAGGATTCCAGTGATGAGCCGGCGGAGAAACTGCTTGAGCGAATCAAAGCTTTTACCTATCACGAATTAGCGCAGCGGGATAAAGTAAGCCTAGACATCTTCTGGCTCAGGGACGAAAATATGGAAGATACTGAAAGCCTGCCAAAGCTGTAGCTATCCTGGTAGCCGCAAGTTTTAACTTGCGCCAATAAACGCAGGCTAAAGCCTGCGACTACCGGGTCATCACCGAGGAGCTAAAGCCTGCGACTACCATTCTTTTCCTGCAAAAATTGGTTGTAAGGAAATGGACCAAGCCTCAGCCATTCAACAATCAGTGTCAGGAGTATAGAGGCGTCTGCAGGGGGATAGCCTATTCTTAGGAAGGAAGAAGGAAGCTATCAATACTTGAGAAAAGGCTTCTCTAACAGCACCTGCCAGGGAGAAACGGTGATGAGAAGTGGAGAAATGGCGCGGAAAGTAAAACAGTTAGTCCTTCAAGGATTTCCTCGACAGGAAGGAGGTTCAGGTAATTACCTTCAGGTATCCCCCATCAACATAGTATGTGGAACCGGTACAGAAGCTTGCCCGGGATGAGACGAGGAATACGAAAAGATTGGCCGCCTCTTCAGGAGAGGCAAAACGATGCATCGGTACACTCTGGGCTGCCAGGCGAGCGACATATTCTTCCCAGGTGATACCCTCTTTCTCTCCCAGCAGGGTAGCGGTCTTTTTCCAGTCCGGGGTCATTATCGGGCCTGGACTGACTGCATTCACCCGGATGTTGTCCCCTACCAGCTCATTGGCCAGGCACTTGGACAACATAACCAGAGCTGCCTTGGTTACATTGTAGATAGGCTCGTACTCCAGTGGTTCTTTAGCGCACACAGAGGCATTGTTAAGGATGACCCCGCCACCCCGGGTGCGCATAAATGGCACCAGGGCCCGGGAGAGTCTCACCGCCGCCATAACGTGCAAATCCCAGTAATACTGCCATCGTTCATCGGGAGCTTGCATTATGGTTTCCTCGCTACCGGTGCCGGCATTGTTGATGAGAATGTCAACGCCACCATATTCCTCCCCTACCCTCTTTGCCAGNCTGTCAATGTCCGTGGGTCTGGTCACATCTGCTCTTACCCCCAATACCCGCACCTCATATTTGCCACTTAGACTCTCGACTGCCTGCTGTAGGCGTTCCTCATTCCGGGCGCAGAGCACCAATNGGACACCTTCACCAGCCAACCCTTCAGCAACCGCCAGCCCGATACCGGTACTTCCCCCGGTGATGACCGCAATCTTGTCTCTCAATCCCAAGTCCATCAGTTTACTCTCCTTTCTCAGAAAATAGGTGTTTATCAAAAAGATTATAGGTTATGGTAACACGATAGTCTGTTATGTCAACTTCCTCTCAGCCCGATTGGCATAATGCTAACACACACTCTCTCTGATCGAAATGGGCCAATATTGGCGGAATTCTCCTGATTATTTGACAAGAGGACCACAGACGACGTATAGTTCAGCAAGAATGTCTGACCCTGTTGCCGGGTACGGAAATTACTGTGGCTACCCATAGACTTGAGCTCTCCAACGGAGACGTCTTGCAGCAGCAAATTGTCAATGCTAACACACACTCTCTCTGATCGAAATGGGCCAATATTGGCGGAATTCTCCTGATTATTTGACAAGAGGACCACAGGCGACGTATAATTCAGCAAGAATATCTGACTCTGGTCTTATCTCGGTTTTTAGGACTTATCCCCACCGAACCCAGGTCTCAGCTTGAGTCCGGTACTCTAAGGAGCCGATGTTGGAAAACCAAGCGTGGCAAGTAATTCCTGGGACTGCTGATGCTGAAATCTATCCCCTGATCAGAAAGGTAGACGCTACCTCCTCCAATTCCTACCTCGTAAGAACCGACGAACAGGTAATAATAATCGACCCTGGCGCCTCTTCTGAGCAGATGAGTCACCTCATTCAGGTGGTCACTACCACCCTGGAAGAAAAACGGAGGTCAACCTTCATCTATCTTACCCACTGTCATGTTGACCACTTTCTGCAAGCAGCAAACAACCAGGAAATACGCAGGGTTACCGGGGCGAAAGTGCTGATCCATAAGGAGGGGACCAGAGCTCTGGAAACAGGTGATGTAGAAATTACCCAAGCCAAGCTTCTGGGGCAGGATCTCCTACCGGTGAGAATAGATTTCTCCCTATTTTCGACAGATGATCAAGCAAATGAACGGGAAGAGAAACCGAGCCTGGTGCCGGGTACGGAAATTACTGTGGCTACCCATAGAATTGAGCTCCCCAACGGAGACGTCTTGCAGCAGCAAATTGTCCCCATCGGCAAGGGAGACATCCTGGAGCTCTATCATACCCCGGGTCATAGTCCAGATAGCATATGTATACGAATAGGTAGTCTTCTCTTCGTTGGTGATCTTCTCTGTGCCGTTGCCCCGGGGATTGCGGGGATCGTGGGTTGGAATCAACAAGACCTGGTGAATTCAGTCAAAAAGGTTCTGTGGCTGCTTGATGCTTCCGACATACACCATTGTTGTCCCGGGCATGGCCAGATTATTCCCACCGCCACCGCCAAAAGTAGTCTTCACCGAATGTTGGAAGAGCTGCTGGGCCTGGCCGCCATAGAAGAGATGAATTTAGGGAAAATCAAAGAAGCTTGCCGGTACGCCGAGGAACTTTTGGAGGAAGCAAGAGAAGCCTTTTCAATTCTTGCCGGCCGCCTGTACTACCTTTCCTATTTTCTGGAGGAGCTGGAGGAATCAGCTGAAGCTGAGAAGTACCGAGATTTGCTTGACTCGGATAGAATTGACGAATTCCTGACTGATTTCGACCGGTATCTCCAGGATTTCCGGGCTGGAAAGAAGATTGAAGTTCAGCTGGTCTTGAAAGCAGTGCAAATTGTGCAGAGAATTGGAAAGCTGTTTGATAGAAGCAAACTGGAACAGATCATTGACACATTACTTTTGCGAAGAACCGAGAGACTACTGATTGATTTCGTGAATACCGTCCGGGGATTGCGCTTTAAAGACTACCGCCTACCGGTTGATGTAAATGATCTAATTCACAGTCTGCTTCAGAGGATCAAGACTCCTTCCTATCCCGAGGAGCGAATCCTGGATGTTGTTGACCACAAGGATGAATACCTGAGAGAGCTAGCCTCTCGTATCGCCTACCTGCCTCTCTTCCGGGATGTGAATGTGGAGTTCAAAGCAGGTGTTGGGCCAGCCCTGGTGAACCTGGACCAAGAAAGGTTCACCGACGCTCTTACCAGCCTCCTGGAGGATCTAATTGGCACTGGAGTACGAGACATTCAAATTTCATCTTTTCCAACTGAAGGTAGGACGTTGGTGAAGATAAGCTTCAAACTACCTGGCTCCGAGGATATCCTGGGCTTAACCAAGTGGAGATTCTACCGAAGAAGATTTGGGATCTGTGGCGGAATCCTGAATCGGACCAGCACCCCCGAAGGTGTCATCTTTCTCATAGAGCTATCTAGCTGTCTTTGATGCGGGTCAGGTTCTCTTCTTTCTACTGTTCCTCAGATTTTGAGTTAGGACAGACCGTGAAGTTCTTAAGGCAATTACTCTTTATGGCTGGTCAGAACCATGTGCAAGATGGACTTGGTAATTGGGGACAGTCACTAATTTCTCCCAGAGCCGTAGCTATCCTGGTAGCCGCAAGTTTTAACTTGCGCAAACAAACGCAGGCTAAAGCCTGCGGCTACCATTCTTTTCCTGCAAAAATTGGTTGGCAGAACGCAGCATAAAGAAACCTGTCAAGAC
>AQRW01000098.1 GCA_000402295.1 Candidatus Aerophobus profundus SCGC AAA252-L23 | reverse complement strand
TAGGCTTGTTAATCTTTCACTTCATAGAATTCAAGATTTGATGACAAATCCTGAACCCTTACACCGTTTCCCTGATGAGATGAGCAATAATTTCCACCAGGCAATAATCACAATCAATAAGAATTACGGTGGTGATGCTTCCAAAATATGGAGAGGCAATCTATCTAGTGCAGAAGTAGTCTATCGATTTTTACAATTTCGTGGTGTAGGCCCAAAAATTGCGACTATGGCGGCAAACATTCTTGCCCGAGACTTTAAGATACCTTTAAGCGATTATTACTCGATAGATATATCAGCTGATGTTCATATAAGACGGGTTTTTCGTCGGTTAGGCTTGGTTACAAAGAAGGCCTCAATCGAGGAAGTTGTCTATAAGGCAAGAGCACTTAATCCAGAATTTCCAGGACTAATGGATTTTCCGGTGTGGGAAATTGGACGGAATTGGTGTAAATCTCAACAACCAACATGTAAAGATTGCTATATGAAAAAACTATGCCCAACTAGCCGGGACAGCTAGACCCCATAGCGAATGTAGTGTCTGCTGGATCCTCGTGATGTCTTCCAACGGACGCCTACATTCACGGCATGCGCACTCATCTTTGACTTTGTCATCGCAGGTTTCGCCCTGCCGCTCAGGTTCGTCCTGTGACAAAAACCGAGTGCAAAGAAGTACCCACAGTATTGGCGCAGAATCCGCAGGTATCTCGAGACCATCAAAGAGATGAAGCCGTTCATCAGGAAAAGGGATTCTTTCTGCTACCGCCGATGACCTTCGATCAGTTCGTATGTTACGGGTTTGACGTTGGGCTTTCACCCGATCCTGCTACGCATAAAGACAAGTTCTTCAGTCCGCCGGGAGTATCTGTTTACATCGCAGTGAAACACACAAGCGTGCCGATTCTCCGTCGGTAGATTCTTCTTGCCGTGTGACGCTGCTTCTGGGTGCGGTTGTGTGGTCCACCCCACTTTGACGTTGAAGTAATAAACTCCATAAGGGTTAATACACGCATACATCAATGGAGGAATATGCGCATCAGTTCATCAGTTATCTTATACTCCTCTTGTCGAAGTTACTCTATTGCTTTGCCGAATAATGGGTATTCCATGTAACGATGCTACTTACCAAAAAGCTCAAGTAGCTCATCCGTTCCATCTGGCTTTCATAATCTCGACGTCTGAGTTCTCCTTCCTCAATTAGTGAGAATAATATGAAATATTATAAGCTAACTGGAGTGAACCCCTGAAACTGGACAAAATTACTTAGAGTGGCTAGAGTTCTGACAGGGCCAGTAAATCCTAAAAAAGGATCGAAAGGAGCCTGTCATGAGAAAGCCTAGAACCTTTACCAGTCAGTTCAAACGGGAAGTTGTAGAAGAGCTGGTCAGTGGAACTACCGGACCAGCTCAACTTGCCCGAAGATACAACCTTTCTTCCGGACTTCTGTATCACTGGAAGAAGGAGTATGCTCGGGGTAAGCTGAACAATGAGCCTACCGAGGAAGCTGCCCTTAGGGATCGAATGAGCCAACTGGAGCAGATGCTCGGCAGGCTCACATTAGAGAACGAGTTTTTAAAAAAGGCCTTGCAGAACGCCCTCAAGGAGCAAAGAGAAAGATGAGTTTATTGGTCTCCACCAAGATCTTATCTCCAGCCTCCCAAGGGGGTGTGAGCTAATGAAGATGCCCCACAGTACCTTCTATTATCGAGGAGGAGAGAAGTCTTTTGAAGAGCTTAAAGCTGAGGCAGACCTGAAAGATAAGATTGAGAAGATTTGCCTGGACTGGCCCCGCTATGGCTACCGACGGGTAACGGCGCAGCTGCATCGAGAAGGCTGGTCAGTGAACCACAAGAAGGTCCTGAAAATGATGCGGGAGAATGACCTTCTCTGCCGGGTGAGAAGACGAGGAATCAGAACCACCAACAGTAACCACTCACATCGGGTATTCCCTAANCTCATCAAAGATCTCATCATCACTTCCATCAATCAGGTGTGGGTTTCGGATATTACCTACATTCGTCTCTTAACAGCCTTTGTCTATCTGGCCATTATTCTGGATCTTCACTCCCGGAAGGTGATTGGATACAGTCTATCAAAAAATATTGATACATCACTTACCCTCTCAGCTTTACAAATGGCCATAAAGGACAGAGAACCACCTCCAGGCTGCATTCACCATTCGGATCAAGGGATGCAATATGCTTCCAGTGATTACGTCAAAGAACTGAGAGCCCATAGCTTTGAAATCAGTATGGCCAGACGAGGTAACCCCTACGATAATGCGACCTGTGAGAGCTTCATGAAAACCTTAAAGACTGAGGAGGTCTATCTCTGGGAATATAGAACCATAGAGGATGCCCAGAGGAGAATTTGCCATTTCATCAAAGATGTCTATAATGAGAAACGACTGCACTCATCACTGGGTTATCGCCCACCCCATGAGTTTGAGGAGCTACTTGTGGATAAACAAAAACTAACTGTACCCAGTCGGATCACTCTAACCTAATTTGTCCAACCAGAGGGGTGCACCCCAAACGTTGTTTTTTGCACCTTTACAATCCGTACCCCAATTCTGGTAACTTCTCAATAGTTTCTTTTATGAAGATAGCATGAACAACTTGGGCTAACCCTAATGGGTGACGTTCTTTTTTTTCTTCATAAAGTCCTTTAAATTCTTCAACAACCTCCCATTCTTTACTTACCAGACCAGCTATAAATTGTATTGTTGACACATGCATAGAGCCTTCGTAGGTTCTTCCTGATTCAACAAAGTAGACAGGTCCTCCGCTATTACCTTTAAATATTTGGAAATCATATAGGAATGTTTTCGTCTGTTTAGTTGGGATTAGGGGATAGGAAGCAATTTTCCCACTGCGTAAAATCGGAAACCCTGCTTCATTCGCTTCGGCACCAAATGGGTATCCAAGGCACATAAGTTGATCTCCAGGATGTATCTCAAATTCACTCAAAGTTGTGTCATCTGCTAAAAAGTGTATAGGAAGGAGAGTTATATTCATATCTTTTGGGAGAGCCACATACATCGCGGCTACATCAACTGCCTTATCATCGTGATGTATCCATAAAGGTTTACCATCTTGACGAATTTTTATCGAGTAAGGAAATCTGGCATATCTCCCATCCTTTCTTTTCTTTCTCAAAATAAGCTGGGCTTGGCTTCCTTGCATTTCTTCCAGCACATGAGCGGCAGTTACCAGTACAAAGTGACCTTTTGTTGGGTCTTGTTTGGTAGGACGGCCGATAATAAATGCGGTGCCAGTCGAATTTTTACCTTGAAGCTTGAAAGTGGCCTCCATAAGTGAGGTATTAAGCTCTAGAGGCTCTTTGGCCACGACGATACTACAAAGTAAAAATGAAATAAAGAACAAGAATACGATGATTGTCAATTCTCGGCTTTTTTCATAGCGAGACTGGTTCATTTTATTCTCTCCCAAAGACGAAATAACGTGTAAAAGTTATGTGCAAGCTTATCTTACCACTTATTTAAAAGTCCCTGATAACATCCTCAGGATATAGATTTAAATAAATCTCTGCAGTTGTTAGTCTGTCATGACCTAAAAAGTATTGGAGAACTCGGGTGGACATTCCCTTTTTAATGCAGTTGACTGAGAAGGTATATCTTAAAACATGAGGTGAGACAGGCTTTGAAATTCCAGCTTTATCAGCTACTTTTTTTACTATTCTGGCGACTGTTCTTTTGGTTACCCCGATACTATTGTTTTCGGCAAAGTGGTACTCCATTAACCTTCTTACCCTATCTGTCATAGGGATGATCCTTCTTTTTGTTTTTTTTCCGTAAGGACCACCCTTGCCGTAGATAAGCAGTCTTCTTCCCCGCCACTGGATGTTGTCTTTTTTGAGATCAGCAAATTCAGAGAGTCGTAATCCGGTGTCTAACAGTGTCCAGGCAACAAACTTCTCCCGGAAAGTATCACAGGCATTGGTTAGTCTGTCAACCTCATCATCTGATAATGGTTCTCTTTTGTATTGGTAGGGCATAGTTTTTTCCTAACATTCTCAGCACATACGATGTTACGGCTAAGGGGAGCAGTGTCCCGAAAGACAAGGACGATAGCCCGCAGCGTATATGCTGTGTTATCTGATCGTTTTGGCAACTCAGTCATTGTTATACTTCCATTTTTCTAACGCAAATTCTACTAATTCCTCCTCTCTTTCATCTATCTGTTCTGTGCCCCATTTATCGTATTTTGCCAATTCCCTCTGCACTCTTAAAATAGATTTTTTGTAAATGGGTCTCTTAGTACCAAATTCCTCTTCATTCCAAAAGTCTTTATTTGATAATGTCTGATTCCATCCTGTTATTGTCAAATTACCAAGTTTATGAACATACTTACTGTGTTTTTCTTTTTCTTCTTCTAACCAACTATCAAAGCCTTTGGGTTTCTGCGACCAGATATGTTCTATTTGGGTTTTTTCTTCTATATCTTTCCAATCCATACCTATTTCTTCTTTTGTTTTTTTAGCTTTATATCTCTCCAATTCAAAAAAGAAATACTTGATTTCGTGAGTTTGGAGATTATTATATAATTGTGGGTTTTGTAAGTTTTCCTTAAAATAATCATCTGCACGATACCCACTAATAGCTTCTTTAATTTCATTTGTGATTTCTTTGAACTTTTCATCTTTTCTGCTTTGTGCATCTTGCTTGACTTCATGGAGGTCAAATGCAAGTCTATAGAAAGTCGTCTGTTTAGTATTTGACCTTCTATTCCCAATTATATAAATTCTAAAAGTAAATAATTCGGATAAATGCAGGATATCCGAAAAATATTGGGGCTTACCTTTGAAAACTCTTCTAGCACTTATAAAGAGTGGATAAAAAGTGGCAATATTTCTAAGCCTATGAAACTTGTTGATGGTATCTTTTATCTCATTGATTTGCGGGAAGTTCCTATAGGTTTCATCCGAAAATGTCTTTCCGTTATCTGGTTGATTCAGTTCTAAAAATATATCCGAAGCTTCCTTAAGGTCAGTTATGTAGTTTTCTATTTCCTTCTCTATTTTATCATTCTCAACCCTCATTCCACTTTTGTCTTTTAGTCGTATTTTTGTTTTGATTCTCCTATGGACATCATATTCTCTATATTCGTTAGTATAAGTTATCCAATGATATCTCAGAAAATCATCTTCGCTTGAACGCTTTGAAGCCATTAAATTTTTGAATATCGTCCCCCAATAATTGTTTATCTTTTTGGCAAGCTCATCATTTTCTATTTTATAGGCAAGATAAATAGGATAGTTCTTTATTTTATCTGCTTGTGATAATGGTTTTCCTCTGTCGTTCATTACTTCAAAAATAACTCCAGCTTCAGCATCACTTTCCACTTCATATTTGTTTATAACCAGACTATTTGTAATTTTTAGCTTCAAGTTACTCAAATATTCGAAAAATGCCTCTTCACTACTCAAGGAATTACTTTTTCCTGGAAGATAATTTCTTATTATGGATTCCGCGTTCTTTAGATTTTCTTGTGACGTATTTTCGGTTTTGTCAATTCCAGCTACATCAATCTCTTTTATGATGTGGCTTGTAAAGTAATCATTACTATCTTCGTTTAAGATTAACCTTTGCAGTTTCCCAGTAACAATGTATTTATCATAAATATTCTGGGCTATTTCTTCAGGTTTGCCATATTTTTCTATTTTATCTTCATCTATTATCTTTTCGTCTATGTTTTTCAATCCCTCATACAAACAATAGAGTAATATCGTAATTGTCGCTATTCTTTGTTGTCCATCAATAACGTCATAGGTGGCAAATCTTTCTCCAAATTGAAGCTTTTCATCCTTTTTTACGACAACCATTGTCCCTGTATAATGGGTCTTGTCATTTTCAACATTTTCTAAATCCTCTATCAGGTCTTTTACTTGCATTTCTTCCCATGCATATCCTCGTTGGTAATCAGGTATTTGATATATGTTGTTCCCGAACACGTCTTGTATAGACATTAATTTTGAAGTTGGTGCCATTTTCTTCATCTCCTATTTGTTTTTGCCAAAGATTTCAGACAACTTGTTTATATTCGAATAGATTCAGATATACTTTCTTTAACAGCAGGACTAGGCCAAAAATTCTAAACTTCACTCTTTTGTTTTAAATTACTCTTTCCATAAGATTTGGCAACATTTATAAAAAAGACGACACGATTTCGTCTTTTCGTCATCTGGGATGCTGATAAAATGAGGATTTTAGTTGAAAGAAAAGTAGCGAATGTCTTACTTTTATATAGAAGAGGACAAAAAGATATCGAAAAATTTAACTATCTCGTAAGAGAGTTTCCGGTAAGTGGAACTCCAGAATGTAGCAAGAGATATTTATCAATACATCACCATCTGGAAATCAAGTGTATCTTTACTCACCTGAATTTGCTTGGAGATTTGCTTGTTTCCGTAAGTTACAGTGACAGTATAGGTTCCTTGGGGAATATTATTAAACTCTACAGTTTTGGGAGAGGCTGTAGGTACATCAGAAATAGTTTCTTCAAATGTGGTTGGGTCCATCCAGAGTAACAATCAAATCCTTTCTATCAAGGGAGTATACGGCTGTAAGAGGAGTGATAATAACCAGTTTTAGATTTCCTTTGGATTGTCTGGTTTTGCTACTAGGCAAAGACTGACCGTTTGGCTTTGGAAATACCACATACTTAAGACCAGCTTGCCAAAATTTCTTTTCTTGTCCAGATTCAGGGTCAATTCCCTTCCATACATACCAATTGTGGCCTAAATCTCCGATTGTATAAGTACCGTTCCTAAAGATAATTTTGGCCCTCTGAGGCTGATCCGGATATTCGAACCTAGGATGATCGAGTTCTTCCAAATCAATATATTCAATAACCGCCACCTTCTCAAAGGCTGCTTCATGATTAAGAGAAGCTGATGTATCCCACCAGAACACGGTCCGCCAGTACTGAGCGCTACCATAGGTCACATTACTTAGCGTCTTTATTTCACTGTCAGCAAATACAAACTGATAATCCTCCGCTGGGGGAGGGATGGTGGGTTTTTAAAATTGACTTGACCTGTCTGTGGATCTGGTGCAGCGGAGGCCCATACTACTGCCTGCTTCACCCGGCTCGTCGGAGTACCGACGAGCACAGCGCAAATAACCAGGATCGCTGTCCCAGCCACCGCCCCGGAAGACTCGGCTGGAACCGTCTTTAGAGCCCCGAGGACTCTTAGGGGGACTGTAAGCGTAGTAGTTTTCCTCATACCAGTCATCGCACCACTCCCAGACATTACCGGTCAGATCATAAAGGCCATAGCCGTTGGGAGGATAGGTTCCTACGGGGGCGGTATATCTATAACCATCATCGGCTTGTTTATCGCTCCAGGAAAGGTGAATGTTCTTATCAGCGAAGTTGGACTGAGTTCCATCAGGCAGATTATCTCCCCAAGGATACTTCTTTCCTACCAAGCCTCCTCGGGCTGCTTTTTCCCATTCTGCTTCTGTAGAAAGACGTTTACCTGTCCATTTAGCATAAGCTTTCGCATCATTCCAGCTTACCTGGACTACGGGATGATTCATCTTCCCCAAGATACTGCTGCCCGGGCCCTGAGGGTGTCTCCAGTTGGTCCCTTGTATCTGATTCCAATGGCTTTCTTTCTCTTCCCAGGCCCAACTCCATCCCTTCTTTTCAGCTTCAGTGATGTAACCGGTTGCCTCAACGAAGCGCCTGAACTGTTCATTAGTGACTTCATACTTGTCAATGTAATAGGCATCAAGGTAAACCTTGTGAAGAGGTTTCTCGTCATTGTCTCCCTCATTAGAGCCCATCTGAAACTCTCCTGCTGTTATCCTCACCATGATGCTGCCATCCTTGAGGTTGCAGTACTCTTCGTAGCCTTGATTGTTTTTGCCAATGCATTCCAGGCCTTCTCGGGCAGATGGGATCATCTGGCACATTATGGCAACGTTACTGGTAGTACAGGAGAGATCAATATGAAAGAACATTCCCAGTCCTTTTTCTTCTAAGAGCTTTTTTGCTTCATCTATGCTGAGTCCCAGGGGAACCGAGAATTGAAGAGTATAACCCTCGATCCATCTTCCCTGTTGGTATATCGCATCCCAGGAAGCAAGAAGAGTATCATAGCCTTGCCTCTCAGTGAAAATGGTTCCTTGAGTATCTATTGGCTCGAGTCTGCCTGTCCCAATTGCTTTGAATATCTCTTCGGTAACTTTGGCAACATTATGTGTGCCAACTCCTGGGGCAATTCTCTTTAGTATCTCTAAGATAGTCTCTTTAAAGTAAGGAAGAGAGGCTTCCTCAATGGCTGATCCCTCTTGGTCAAGATAATCAACTCTTCTTTGCTCTTCTCTTGCGTCTAACTCAGAGGGTAAAGCTAAGAATATAGCTCCGTTGTTTCCTTCTATGAAGTACTGATCAGTTATTGATTTTAGTTGAATAACTAAACGGCAGATGGTATGGGCTGGGATAAGGGATACCTCAACTCGGTGGTTGGAAGCTATCTTTGTTTTTGCCGCATCTTTTGTACTTTTTAGCCACAGCCTTGGAACATACACTTGATCTCGGGTAATCCCAAAAAAACCTATTGAAATCTCTGGCCCTGCTTGGGCTGGCAGGGACCGACTTGAGAGACCGGTAAGAACAAGGACAGCCAACACAAGCAAGAAATGACCTTTTCTCATGAGTTCTCCTCCTCAAAGAGAATTATGCTTCAGCTCTGATTCACATTATATCACCGGGAAGTCTGGTTTGTCAACAATGGTGAGAAGGTAAGTTTGGAGGATAGGGCGACTGAAAGCTGTAGCCGAAAGAGGGTAACTCTGAGGCTACGGCTTTGAAAATGCAGCAATAAATACTGTTCACTAATATTTTAATGTTGGTGAACCGTGCGTTATGTAAAAAATGAAGGTAAACGACAATCAATATTATAACACCGATGTTACATATAATAAATTAGCCTTAATTACCTATTATGACTGCCAACATTAATAGCTAACAGGGTTAGCTTGTAAAGGTAAAGTAAAGGGGGGCTAATTTGTAACCTACCTTCCGGGAAAAACGTAAGTTACTATAAATAAAGGATCATATTTTATTTTTGCGACTACATTGACTTCACCTACGAAAGATTTTCGGGAAGTTTACTCATTACTAAATGCCCCCAGACCAATATTTTTCAGAAGAGCTATTTGATAGCACTCCATACTGACTTTACTAAAAGATAGTTCTAATATACTTTGCTCTTAACTACTTTACCAGTTTTTTTAATGTATATGCCACTATTATACATATAGTTTTATCAAGATGTATCTTGATATTATTCGTCACTATTTTCAGGTTTCTTGAGAAATGAAAAACAAAGAGCCCGATTAATAAGGCATTTCATTTTTTGACTACCCCAGAGAAGAGCCAATTTTGTCGTTGTGCGTCCAGTTAAGGCTGGCGTATTCAGCAGGAGTTAATCCTGTCAGGGCAAGAGTCAGAAGCCCTGTAGCTTGGATAGCAGGGTGGCGGGAAACCAAAGTCCTGAAGCCTAT
>AQRW01000097.1 GCA_000402295.1 Candidatus Aerophobus profundus SCGC AAA252-L23 | reverse complement strand
CTGCCGAGGCTCTTTTTTACTATTGTTTTGGTCTTTTTGCCATGGGCGGGGTAATGATCATGACCAGGGCCTTTTATTCTCTCCAGGATATTTTGACTCCTCTTAAAATCTCGGTGGGCGTAGTGGCTTTTAACATAGTATTAAATTTCCTACTGATTTCTCCTCTAAAACAGGGAGGTCTTGCTCTGGCTACATCTCTATCGATGATTCTTAACCTAATAGTGCTCTTTTTTCTTTTAAGAAGAAAGATTCTTAATATTGAGGGCAAAAAAGTTGTTGTCTTGTTTCTTAAAGTTTGCCTCTCGGCTGCTCTTATGGGAACTATTGTCTTTGTTGTGCTTGACATTTTTTCCCTGAGTGGCCCTTCGACTTTTTGGTATCAATTGATTCGGGTAGTATTGGTTTTGTCGGGAGGAATAGGAATTTATTGTTTCTTTGTTTACCTTTTAAGAGTGGAGGAGTTGAGTCTGATAGCTAGAAGTTTACTGGGAGGGGAAAAATATAGAAAAATGTTTTTTTGGTTTAGATCTAGCCGATAGCTCCAGCCGGAGCTCGAGATGGGCCGTTATTGATGAGAGGGGAGGGAAATTATCCACTAATAAAAACATGGTAGCCGCAACCTTTAGGTTGCGCAAATAAACGCAGGCTAAAGCCTGCGGCTACCAATTGCAAAAGAGCAAAAAGCTTTGACACTGCTAAGGTGTTTGACAGGGATAGGGTTGATGGTATGGTAACAAGATTCAGTAAAGCTGAAGACCAAAATGGAAGGAGAAAATAGGTGAAGCATGTTATCGGAGTTGTACTGGCCGCGGGTGAAGGAACTCGCATGCATTTGGACCATAGTAAGATGCTTCATACTTTGAATGGTCAAATACTGGTGAAATTTGCTGCAGATGCTTGCCTTAAATGTGGAATGCAAAAAGTTATTGTGGTGGTTGGATATCAAGCTGAAAAAGTGAAGTCTTATTTAGGAGACAATTTTGAATATGTCTGTCAAGAAAAGCGCGGGGGAACCGGTGATGCCTTAAGACGTACTGCTCCCCTCTTAGAGAACTTTGCAGGAGAATTAGTAGTTTTGCCCGGTGACGCGCCTTTTATTACCTGTTCGGTTTTGAGGCGACTGATTGAATATCACCGAAAAAAAGATTCTTCGGCTACGGTTCTTACGGCTGTTTTACCGAACCCTGACTCTTACGGGAGAATTATTCGGAATGGTTTTCGTTCTATAAAAAAGATTGTGGAAAGTAGGGTAGCTACCCCGGCGGAGCTAAAAATTCGGGAGGTTAATTCGGGAGTATATTGCTTTAATACTTCTATCGTTCTTCCTCTTCTTTTTCATATTCCCCGTAATCCAGTCTCCGGTGAGTATTACCTTACCGATTTAATTGAAATCTTAAATGAACGAGAATTGAGGGTAGAGGCTCTTAGGACTGAGGATCCCCGGTTGGTTTTAGGAGTAAATACTCCTGAGGATTTACGAGAAGCCTGGGAGATTATGAAAAAGGATAAGGGCATTCCTTCCCCCTAAAAGGTGTCTTTGTGTCCGGAAAATTTATTCTGGCTCTTGACCAAGGAACTACAGGGACGCGGGTGATTATCTATAACCGGGAGGGGCAAGTTATTTCCCGGGCTTACCGAGAGATCACCCAGTATTATCCTCATCCAGGTTGGGTGGAACAAGATGCCCAACAGATATGTCGGACTTCTTACCAGGTTATAGAAGAGGCGGTGGAGAAAAGTAAGATTAATCCAGGGCAAATCGCTGCTCTGGGAATTGCTAACCAGAGAGAAACTACTATTTTTTGGGATAAAGATACTGGTTTTCCTCTTCATCGGGCCATTGCCTGGCAGTGTCGGAGGACCTTCTCTCTCTGTCAATCCTGGCTTGAGGCGGGAATGGAGAGGAAAGTTCGGGAAAAAACCGGCCTCGGTCTTGATCCATATTTTTCCGCCAGTAAAATCAAGTGGCTCCTCAAAGAAATTGAGGGGATAGAAAAGAAGGTAGAAAAAGGCAAGGTTCTTTTTGGGACGGTAGATAGCTGGCTTCTTTGGAATCTTAGTGGAGGCAAGGCTCATCTTACTGATTATACTAATGCCTCGCGCAGTCTCGTTTTCAATATTCATCGCCTGGAATGGGATAAAGAGCTTCTGCATGCCTTTGAGATTCCTATTTCCATTCTTCCTTCTCCCCAACCTTCTGCTCATTATTTTACTCAGATAGCCCCGGGTAGACCTCTCCCGGCCGGTATCCCCATTACGGCAGTAATGGGTGATCAACAGGCGGCTCTTTTTGGGCAAATGGCCTTTCATCCCGGACAAGGGAAAATAACTTATGGAACAGGTTGTTTTTTGTTGGTTAACCAGGGGAGTAAGGTTCCTTCTCCATCTCCGGATTTTCTTATTACTCTGGCTTGTGATAGTGAAGGCAGACCCGTTTACGCCCGGGAAGGTAGTATTTTCAATTGTGGGTCGGTTATTCAGTGGTTGCGAGATGGCCTGGGGTTGTTAGAGAAAGCCGAAGATAGCGAGAAAATCTCTGCCCGGATTAAAGGCACCGGTGGATTATATTTGGTTCCTGCCTTTACTGGGCTGGGTGCTCCTTACTGGGATAGCTTTGCCCGGGGGGCAATTTTTGGTATAACCAGGGGAACGCAAAAGAGCCATCTCATCCGGGCAGCTCTGGAAGCTATTGCTTACCAGGTAAGAGATCTTCTTGAAGTGATGCCAGATGAGGAAAGAGAGAAGATTAACTCTCTTCGAGTAGATGGTGGAGGGGCTAAGAATAATTTCTTAATGCAGTTTCAGGCTGATATTTTGGATTTACCTCTGGAAAGACCAGTTGATTTTGAGGTTACGGCCAAAGGGGTAGCTATGCTGGCTGGGTTGGTAGTTGGATTTTGGAAGAATGAAAGTGAGCTTCTATCTCTTTGGGAACGAGAGAGATTTTTTTCTCCCTCAAGGGAAAAAGATGAGAGAGAGATGCTCTACCAGGGATGGAGGGAAGCGATCCGGCGACTGATTAATAAGCCGATTTTTTAATTGGGGAATTAGAAGTAGCTTCACCTCATAGTGAATATTATACCAGGAGGAGTTAAAAGAAGATGTCATACGAAGACTTGAAGAGAAAAACAGTGATTGTTACCGGGGGTGTTTTAGGAATTGGAAGAGAAATAGTTAACTCATTTGCAGAGAATTTCTCTAATGTGGTGGTGGCGGATATAAATGAGAAGGGACGAGATCTAGTTAATCAATTAAGTGGGGGTGAGCAAAGACATCTTTTTGTTCAAACTAATGTTACTGATTTGTCCAGTGTAGAGCGTATGGTAAAATTGGTTCTGGCTACTTATGGTAGAATAGATGTTTTAGTTAATAATGCCGGGATCAATATGCCCAGGCTTTTGGTTGATCCCCAAGAACCTCAGGGTAAATATGAACTGGGCGAGAAAGAGTTTGATAAAATGGTAGCGGTAAATCAAAAAGGTCCCTATCTGTGTACTCAGGCTGTAGTCAGAGCGATGATTAACCAAAAGACAAAAGGAGTAGTAGTAAACATAGCTTCTGAATGCGGCCTGGAAGGTTCGCAAGGTCAAAGTTGCTACGCGGCGACCAAAGGAGCTTTATATGCTTTTACCAGGTCCTGGGCTAAGGAACTGGGAAAATACAATATCAGAGTAGTGGGGGTGGCACCAGGTATATTGGAAGCAACTGCTATTAGAACTTTGGAATACGAACAGGCTTTAGCTTATACCAGGGGAATAACCGTAGAACAATTGAGAGCCAGTTACGAAAAAGTTTCTATTCCTTTGGCAAGAGTAGGGAAGTTAAGAGAGATTGCTAACTTAGTTTGCTTTCTGTCTTCCAATGAAGCGGGCTATATTACTGGAACCACTTACAATATCTCCGGAGGCAAAACTAGAGGATAGATATCAGCGAATGCTGTAGAGGGAGGATTCTGTACTAGAAGCCTGGTGATAAAGTGGTTTTTTGTAGAGATTTCATTTATGAAACTCGCTTTAATAAAGGGTTCGATAAATCGAACCGCTACAATATTGGAGTTTTTCAGCAGGCTCCTAGTGGTTGGTTTCCAAAATAACCTGATATTTCTTCACTGTCATTGCGAGGAGCGAGATTCCTCTCTGGGCTCGGAACAGGCTTAGCAATCCCCAAGAGAATATGCTTTCTATGAG
>AQRW01000096.1 GCA_000402295.1 Candidatus Aerophobus profundus SCGC AAA252-L23 | reverse complement strand
CTAAAGCCTGCGCCTACCAATTACCAAAAGAATAGATTATGTTTGACACTACTAAGTAAAAAACAAGGAGGGAAAAATGGATGTTCGTGAACAAGTTCGGGAATCTGCTGAGCTACGTTTCGCGGCCATGGATACCTTAAGAGCAATCTCAGACTTCATAAAGAGCAATAAGCCTTCTACATTGCTGGAAGGGGCTGCTGTTGCCAAGGGAACAGAAGTCATTGCCGATGAGGAGAAAAGGGCTATGTGGCGGGATTGGATTAATTTTACCAAGGATATGTTTGAGAAACAAAAAGAGCTTCCGTACCTGATGATTGATGACATCGCCAATATGTATAAGAAGCGGGGACCGGTAAGTGGCCAGCAAAAGGGAACATCTGAGGGCAAGTAAAGTTTTATTAGGATATTCTGATCCTTTGGTCCATAGTTTGATGGACCGAGAAGTAAGGATGCTGGGTTATAAGTATAGATATGTTAGACACAATATGGAATATATTCACCAGATAGGAGAACTATTAGGGGAGCAAGCAGAATTGCAAGCATTTCTTCATTTACTTATGGACATAGGGTTGGTTAGCCAATACGATTATAGAAAAAAACGAGAAAGAAAAATACAGAAAAGCCCGCAATCCTGTGCTAAAAAGAAATAAGAGGAAAAAGGTGGAAAAAAGAAAGATACTGGCTTTATTTGGTTTAAGCCTCTTAATAACAGGAATTTTAAGTGTTAGCTTACCTGTCTTATCCCAGGAATTGGTACCCTCATCATCTCAGCCCCAGGGGGAGAAAAAGACTGCTACTTATCATATCTTTGATCAGGCTCTTAATTTTCTCCCCTCCCTTTATGCCGGGATCCGTGGTCTTATTACCTCTCTACTTGAGCAAACCTTACTTAAAGAAAAACCGGAGTTAGCCGGAATATATGCTGAGGCCATTACTTTTTTAACCAGCCTGACAGCTCTTTACGTTATATTGGAGTTTTTTTCCCTGGCTCGGAAAATCGTTTTAGGGATATTGCTCCTGGGCTGGGGTCTTTTTGTGGTTACCCTGGTGGTGAGAACCTTGTAGTAAATAAGTCAAACCTTTAAGCTGAGAGAAGTGGGACGGAGTTTTCTCTTGGGGGTTCCCTTCCCGGTAGAAAAATAGTGAGAAATAGGAGGTTCCCGGTGAGCTGGTTATACTTCTTGTTTTTTAGGCGGGGAAGTTGGTCCGGAGCAGTCGCTAAGTCTTGGCTGTTGGCTGGTATTTTTTTTCTGTTTTTAAGCTTAAGTGCGTTAGCCCAAACAGTTTATGTTAAAGGCTCAGTGGTTAATGTTCGACTGGGACCGAGCACTAAATATCAAGTGATTACTCAGTTAACCAAAGGTTATCCGGTGAAGATTGTCGGGAGCCAGGATAACTGGTACTTTATTGAATTCGGTGATGAGCGGGGCTGGATTTATGGAAAATTAGTAGCCTCCTGGAAAAAAATTAATCTTTCCTACTTTTCCCTCGATAAAGTTCAACCAACCTGGGTCAATTTGTTCAAAGATGTCTCGCCGGGGAAAGTTATATTAAAGCGTAACCAATTTGTTCCTCTAAACCAGGTGCGAATCATCAATCCCTTACCTCTCAGGATAAAAGATGTAAGTTTGGGAGTAGTTGAAGGGGAGACGGAAAATCTTTTAAGCGTCAGTATTACGGTAGAGGGAATGCCCCTTATTGAACGATTAGATGAACAATTAGCTTCCGGAAAAGTCTCCCTCAACTTCAAAAGCTTAATTTTCCAGGAAAGTATTGATTTACCCGTCCGACACATCATTACCTGGAATCAAGAGATTGACTCCCAATCAATTGAACCCAAAAAAACAGTTGAGATTTTCCTGGTAGGAAGACCTGATTTTTCAGAAGTGGTCCTCAGTGAAAAGACCAGGATTTTGATTCTGGCTTACTCTCCCGATTTGGTATTGTCGGCGGGAGCTCCGCCAGCCGAGTATTATCTCTGGGGGGCGCAAGAAGTTGAGCTACCCGGGCTGTTTACTTTGGTCAATGGGCAAGAAGAGAAATGGTAGGGAGAAAGGGAAGTTTATTGACTCTCCAGAACAGCCAAAAAGGCTGATTGGGGAATGTTTATCTGACCAAATTTTTTCATCCTTTTTTTCCCTCTCTTTTGTTGTTCCAGAAGCTTTCTCTTGCGAGTAATATCTCCTCCATACAGGGGGGCAGTTACATCTTTCCTGAGAGCAGAGATAGTTTCCCGGGCAATTATATTCTTGCCGATCGCTGCTTGGAGTGACACCGGAAAAAGATGGTGGGGAATGGTTTTTTTCAATCGTTGGACCAATACCTTAGCCTGGGGATAGGCCTTCTCTTTATGGGTGATAAAGGAGAGGGCATCCAATACCTGCCCATGAACGAGAATGTCTACTTTGACCAGGTCTCCGGGCTCATAACCAATGTGTTGGTAATCAAAAGAAGCATAACCCTGGCTAACTGATTTTAGCTCATCGTAGAATTTCAGGGCAACTTCACCTAAGGGAATCTTATAAAGAAGAATTACCCGCGAGGAATCAAGCCATTTCATCTCCAGATATTTACCTCTTCTCTTCTCCAGGAGTTCAAAAATAGCTCCTAAATAATTCTGGGGAGTTATTATGCTGGCTTTAATGTAAGGTTCCTTTATCTCTTTGATTTTTTCTGTGGTAGGAAACTTAGCCGGGTTATCTACTTTTAGAAGCTGGCCATTTTGTTTGATCAAGTGGTAGAGAACATGGGGAGCAGTGGCTATCAACCCAAGATTAAATTCTCTCTCCAGTCTTTCCTGAATAATCTCCTTGTGGAGGAGACCCAGAAATCCACAGCGAAAACCCAATCCAAGAAGAGGAGAGGATTCGGGATGAAAGATAAAAGCCGGATCATTAAGACTAAGTTTATTCAGAGATTGTCGTAGGTTTTCAAAACTTTCTCCGTCAGTCGGATAAAAACCACAGAGGACCATGGGCTGAGGTTGTTGATAACCGGAGCAGGGATGAGTCGTTGGATCGGCTGCATCGGTGATAGTATCACCCACCCGAAGGTCCGAAATCTCCTTAACATTGGCCATGAAATAACCAACCTCTCCGGAGACGAGTTTCTCCCGGGGGATTTTTTTGAGACGGAGTACCCCCACTTCTTCCACTTTGAATTTTTTCCCACTGGAAAATACTAAGATTTGCTTTCCCGGATGAATTGAACCCTCCATCAAACGAATATAACCTACTACTCCTCGGTGCACATCGTAAAACGAGTCAAAAATAAGGGCTTTTAGGGGAGCCTCAGGTCGGAAAGAAGGAGGGGGGATCTTTTTAACAATGGCCTCCAGGACTTCTTTTATTCCCCTACCATCCCGGGCACTAACCAGAATGGCCTCCTCGGGATTAATTCCGGGAAGTTGTTTCAATTGTTCCTTAATTCTCTCAGGATTAGCTAAGGGAAGGTCCATTTTGTTGATTATGGGGATGATGCGTAGATTTCTTTCCTTAGCTAAATAGAAGTTAGCAATAGTTTGAGCCTCTACCCCCGGAACGGCATCAATAAGCAGTAGTGTTCCCTCGCAGGCTGCCAGGGAGCGAGAGACTTCATAACTAAAGTCCACATGTCCCGGGGTATCAATCAAATTAAGAATATATTTTTGTCCATCAGCTCTGGAATAGATCAATCGAATGGTATGGGCTTTAATAGTTATCCCTCTTTCCCTTTCCAGATCCATAGTATCGAGAGTTTGTTCTCTTATCTGGCGAGGGGCGAGAGTATGAGTATATTCAAGGAGTCGATCGGCCAGCGTAGATTTACCATGATCAATGTGAGCAACGATAGAAAAGTTACGAATATTTTTTCCTGGCATATTTTTGACAAAGGTTCAAAGGTTTGATAACTTACTTTGAAACGAGTTTTTTGGCTATCCTGGATTTAATTCTGGCCGCTTTATTTTTATGCCAGACTCCCTTGGAGGCAGTTTTATCAATAAGGCGGACTGTTTCAGGTTGGATTTTTCTGGCCTCCTCGATATTTCCGGCCAGGAAGAGTTTATTTATTTTTTTTACCTGGTTCCGAGCTTCATTTCTAATAGCCTTATTGCGGATTCTTTTTTTTTCATCCTGACGCATTCTCTTTTTAGCCGACTTAATTAGGGGCATTATCTCCTCCTTTGGTTTAGTGAAGACTTGATTTCGGAAAAGGCATGATAAACCTTCTGCCGGGAAACCAAGAGATTCTTGTAGTCATATACAAGAAATTATCATAGCATATTTGACGAATTTGACAAGAGCAGAAGTTTCACCGGTTTTTCTAAAAAAGGGGAGGTGGGTTTGAAGGAAGAGACCCTGATCAAATCCGCTGGAATAGTAGGGTTGGGGACATTTTTTTCCCGTATTCTTGGACTTGTCCGTCTGCAGGTAATAGCTTATATTTTTGGGTATTCTCCAGCTACAGATGCTTTCTGGATAGCTTTCTCCATTCCCAATCTTCTTCGGTCTCTTCTGGCGGAGGGAGCTCTAAGTGTGGCTTTTATTCCTGTCTTTAGTGAGTGGCTTTCTCTTCGAGGGGAAAAGGAAGCCTGGAAGCTGGCCAACAATGTATTAAATATTCTGATGGTGTTTTCTCTGGGAGCAGTCGCTTTGGGGATTATCTTGGCCCCTAAGTATATTCCCTATCTAGCTTTCGGTTTCCGGGAAAATGTATCTCAGCTCGGACTAACCGTAAATTTGACTCGGTTTATGTTCCCCTTTCTTTTTTTCATTAGTCTGGGGGCTTTGGCTATGGCGGTTCTTAACTGTCGAGGTCATTTTTCCTCTCCGGCTCTTGCTCCCGTATTTTTCAATATTCTGGTCATTTGTTCGGCCCTTTTTCTGACCAAAAGATTGGGAATTTATGCTCTGGGTTTGGGGGTGACCCTGGGTGGGGTTGGGCAACTTTTGGTTCAGTTACCGGCACTTATCAAAAAAGGATTTAGGTATCACCCCTTTATATCTGTTAACGACGAGGGACTCCGGAAAATTGGGAAACTTTTCTTTCCGGCCGTGCTCAGTGGGCTCACCCTTCAGGCCAGTCTTCTGATCAATAGAATTTTTGCCTCCACTCTTCCGGTGGGGGGCGTATCTTCCCTTCTTTATGCTATGAGACTAATTCAGTTTCCCTTGGGGCTTTTTCCCATAGCTTTGTCTGTAGCAATTTTTCCCAGGCTCTCTTCACTGGCTGCCCGAGGAGATAAGGAAGAACTGGGCAAAACAACCTCCTTAGGTTTAAGGCTGGTTTTATTTCTTCTTATTCCTTCTTCAGTAGGACTGGTGGTGATGAGAAATGACTTGATTTCTCTGCTTTTTGAACATGGAGCTTTTCTTTTCACCGATACATTAGTGACTGCCGAGGCTCTTTTTTACTATTGTTTTGGTCTTTTTGCCATGGGCGGGGTAATGATCATGACCAGGGCCTTTTATTCTCTCCAGGATATTTTGTCTATAAAGGAGGAAGCCTTCTCCGTAAGCTCCTGAATAACTCCCTGAACAAGCGGTAGAGCCCGTCCCAATAGAATGCG
>AQRW01000095.1 GCA_000402295.1 Candidatus Aerophobus profundus SCGC AAA252-L23 | reverse complement strand
CTTCCCGTTTGAACTGACTGGTAAAGGTTCTAGGCTTTCTCATGACAGGCTCCTTTTGATCCCTTTCGGGGATTTACTGGCCCTGTCAGAACTCTAACAACTCTAAGTGATTTTTAGGTCTTCACGAAACTCTAAACCCGCATCAATAAACACTTTCAGGGGTTGCAGAAATCCAATTTTCTAAACTCTGGAAACCCTTGCTATATGCGGATTTGTAAGGTTGCTCTTTGAAAAATACTTCAAAAAAAGCTCTTTTTGACCCCTGTTTTTGGGGCGTTTAGGAAGATTTTACTTTTGTGAATCCCTTTCATGAAAATTTCATTTTTGTCTGTCACAAGAGGAAAATAGCTTCCTAAATCTCTTAATTTGGGTACTCTTCGGAAGGTATAATTTCATCGACCTTCACAAAAGGAGAGTACCCATGAAACAGATCTCTTTATTTAAACCGGAGGATTTACCTCCACGCATTCTTTATGAGAAGCTCTTTGAAAATCTACCGGCTCTAAGCCCAGATGAGAGGAGAATGGGAAGACCTCCTTTCTCCAGAGATTTCCTGCTCAAGGCACTAATTTACAAGGCCTTGAGAAGAATTCACAGTTTAACTGACCTCATCTTTGAGTTCAAGAACAATCCCTCAACTCTGGCAGTTTGCTCAGGAGATCTCTTGAGCAGAATCCCTTCGGTGGAGCGCATTTCCTCATTCTTAAGGGACACACCTAATCAAAGGTTGAGGAGGGTGCGAGATGCTCTAGTAGATGCTCTTATTCGCCAAGGGGTAATAACTGCCAGAGAAGTTGCCTTAGATTCTTGTCCCATACCGGCTCATGTTAAAGAGAACAATCTTAAAATCTCAGTCAAAGACAGATTTGAGAAAAAGCACAGGCCTAAAGGAGATCCCGAGGCCACTCTTGGGATAATGCTTGATTATTCCAAGTCTTCCGGAAAGAAAGTCCGCTATTTTTGGGGTTATCGCAATCACACTATAGTCTGCGCAGAAACAGAGCTTTCTCTTTGGGAGAGGACTTTACCTGCAAACAAAAGCGAGATACCTCAGGCCATTTCTATGCTCAAAGAGTTGATCGACAAACACCCTTCTCTGATAATACAAGCTGTATTGGGAGATACTATGTATGACACAGAAGACATTCTAAAGTTCATCATCAAAGACCTGAAAGCAAAAGCCGGTATTCCTCACAATCCACGAAGGGAAAAGAAAGAGGGATTCTACGTTCAAAAGAACAAAGTTTATTGCCCGGCAGATATTGCTATGATGAGAAAAGGGAAAATGACCGTAAGGGGCATTACCTATCTTCAATACACTTGTCCCCTTCACTGGAGCAAGAGAATACGACAAAGATATCTTCTCTGTCCGGCAAATCATCCCAAGTTCTTCAAGCAAAAAGGCTGCAATTACTTAATTAGACTTACTCCCAGCATTAGAGAAGAAATTGATTACGGGAGCAAAGAATTCAAATCCTTTCACAACAAGCGAACCTCCATAGAAAGATGCTTTTCTCGCTTGCTCAGTATCACCATGCAGAATCCTACAACAGTTGGCTTGAATGCGACACGGAATCACTGCACCATAGCTCACATTACCTCTTCCCTGGTAGCCTTAACCGCCTGCCGAAGTGGACAAAGAGACAAAATCAGATTCATTAAGTCTTTTGTACCTGATTTCCTGGATGAGTTCCGAAAAGTCTCTTGCGAAGACCAAATCTGTGAAAATAATTGACACTGCCAAAAAGTGACTTTTGTGAAGCCCTATAAGTGATTTTGTCCAGTTTTAGGGGTTCACTCCAGAGACATCGATGACCTTTATACAAACCTTGAAGTAATAGCGCTATAGAGAAAACTCTCTACTCCACACATAAATCCTTCGTCCATTACATGAGGCCTTTTTCATTAAAGCTAAAATAATCGTTACCGCCGATGATAATATGATCCAACAGATTAATCTCTACAGTTTTGAGCGCATCCTTAATGGCTTTTGTTACCGCGCAATCATCTTGTGATGGCTTTAACGTGCCTGCGGGATGATTGTGTGCGATAATAACTCCAACCGAATGATGATACAGCGCTCTTTCTACAATCTTTCTTGGATAAACTACAGATCTATTAACTGTGCCGGTTTGAAGTGTCTCAACAGATAATAACTGATTCCTGCCGTTTAAAAAGAGTGCTTTAAATTCTTCATCCGCAGATCCTTTTAAGGAAGCCTTTAAATAAGCATATACGACTTCAGGAGAAGAAAGCAGATTTTTGTTGTGCAATCCACTTTCCAAATAAAGAATGGCAATATCTTTTAACAAACTAAAAAATAAGGCGACATGTTCTGAAATTCCCGGTACAGATTTCAGTTCTTCTCTATCAGCGTCCAAGACGCCGTTAATAGTCTTAAACCGGGATATTAGTTCTTTGGCAATTGGTTTTGTATCTTTCCGCGCGATAGCATAAGAAAGGACTAACTCCAACACCTCATAATCCAACCAACCATCTATTCCTGATTTCTTGTACTTCTCCTTTGTCCTCTGACGATGACCTACATAGCTTAGGTTTTGTGTTTTATTCATACCGTCTTTTCACCCCACACATCAGAAATCTTATCTTTTATTTTTTGTTCAAAGAGGGTGATTAAATCTTTTGTTGCTTCAACTGCTTTTTGCTCTTTTTCTATTTGAACAACGATTTGTTTTTGAATATTTATGGGTGGGAGAGGAATCCTTATCTGCTTGATAGCATTAGCATTAAATTGGGGTTGTCCTCCTCCCTGAACTAAACTGTTTTTTTGCCTATCGTAATTTAAACTCTGTGCAAAAACCCAGTAAAATTTATTATTGACCCTATTTTGATCAAAATTAAGCCTTATCAAATAACCTGCAAAAATAGCTTTTATATCTTCATAAAAATAAAGCGTTTTCCCATAAGTTGCTCCTGTTCGAGCAACTAATACATCTCCTTTATTTAAAATATAATTTTTTGATTTTTTGTTTAAATCAACATATTTAAGATCATCGTTCCGTAATAAACCATTATTGGAAATGTCTGTTATCCGAATATAACGATATCCCCCCATATCTTTTGCTGTTTCAGAATATCCATACTCCGGGTCACAAACATCCCCCAATTTCACCATCTCCCATTCCAGATCAATATCAATATGCGGCTTGTAGTTTTCAACAACCTGCCTTGCTCCATCGATTATTTTCTGATAGCTGTCCAGTTCGGCAACAATCTGCTCCTGCACTTCAAGCGGAGGAAGAGGAATTTCTATCTCCTGAATACTCGATATCTTAAGCGATGGATATGCTTGATCAGGCGTTAATGCTTTTGCATCAACTGAACACAATAAATGAAACAGAAATAACGGATAAATCTTACTCTCGTTAGGAATAATAGTCGCTAAATGGCTTGAGACATATCCTTCTTTCTTAATCATGACTCTATGATTAAGAAATGTTGAAGCACCACTTTTAGGAAATAGTATTGTATTTTTGGGATATAATCGTAATTTTTTCTCCTTCACAGCATAATCATTAACATAATCCACACTCTTATTTAAATTTGTTGAAATATGAAGCTTTCCAACATCTGAGGTCCGATAAAAAGGATTCTTCCCATCTTTAAAATATTTTTCACTTTGAGGGGCAGAATCTCCTGAACTAATATTAGCAATCTCCCCCAACTCCACAAAATTCCACTTCCCGCTATAAACAATTGCTTCTTTATACCTATCCCCACTTAAATTATAATCTCCGCTTTCTGCGATTTTTGTTTTCTCAACCAGAGAGGCAAGCCTTACCTCGTCAGCATTGAACTCAAATTCTTTATTCTCAATAATGCTCTGTTTGTATCTCTTGATTATTTCTAACGCCAACGGCAAATCATTTTCTTTAATCTCTCGTCTCTGTGCACCCAAGCCAAAACCATCATTATTAATTTTTATAAATAAAATCCTATTTGTCTTTTTTACCAGATTCTTATCTAACAGCAATATTGATGTTTTAACTCCGGAGTAAGGATTAAACACACCCGCAGGCAAAGACACAACCGCACAAAGCAAATGGTCAACTAACATCTTTCGCAGTTTCTTATAAGCAGTACCTGATTGAAAGATAATACCTTCGGGAACAATAATGCCCGCACGTCCGTTGGGGTTTAAGTGTTCGGCAATATAGTCAACGAAAAGCACCTCCGAACGCTTTGCCTGTACGCTAAACCGTTTATGCGGCCTTATCCCGCCTTTTGGACTCATAAATGGTGGATTTGCTAGAATAACATCAAATACCTCATGCCATCTTTCTTCTGATGTTAATGTGTCATACTCATAGATTCTCGGATTCTGAAAGTCATGCAAATACATATTCACTAAAGACAACCTGACCATATCCGGTGAGATATCATAACCGGAAAAGTTTTCAATAAGCCTTTTTTTCTGAGCGGGTGTTAAATGTACCCTGCCGTTTTTTTTATTTTTTTCTAAAATATGCTTGTATGAAGAAATTAAGAAACCGGCTGTACCACAGGCAGGGTCTAAGATTGTTTCATTCTTACAGGGCTCAACCACGCTAACAATGAAATCAATAATATGCCTGGGCGTCCTAAACTGTCCGGCATCACCTTGTGAGCCCATCACAGAAAGCAGGTACTCAAAGGCATCACCTAATTTCTCGCTATGGTCATATTCAAACTCGCCAATACCTTTAAGAAAACTTTTCAAGGTTTCAGGATCACGATACGGTAAATAAGCATTTTTAAAAATATTCCTAAACAACTGCGGGATATTCGGATTTTGATTCATTCTTTGAATAGCTTCGCCATATAAACCGACAAGCTCATAGCCGCTTACTCGCGGATCAAAAATTTTACTCCATGAGTATTTCTTGTATTCACCGGTAAAAAATTTAGATTTACCCCCTAATTCCTCAGACTGCTTGTCCATGTCGTCCATAAATTTATAGATTAAAGCAATTGTGATTTGCTCAACCTGCGATTTTGGATCAGGCAATTTGCCAACAAGGATATCCCTTGCCGTATCAATGCGTCTTTTTGTTCCACTGGTTAACATATCGTAATTCTCCTTTAAGCCACAAAGACATTTAATGGCACATAATCTTTTATGTACTCAACAAGTGGGTCTTTCCACCCATCAAGTTCTTTTAAATCCCTCATTGTAAAACCGGGATTAGTCTCAAGCCTGCCATATTCCTTAGAGTTCAAGATTTCCCGCAACTCGGTATCTAAAATATATGCCTTCATAAACTGGCGTATAATATGAATAAACTTATTTTCGGGATGATAGATAGATATAAACTTTTCAATCTCTTCTTCGAGAAGGTCATCTTTGTTTTTAAATTTCTTAATTAGTCCAAATATTTTCTCTAATATTTCCCGCAAACTTAAGCGGCGGTCAAGCTTAACCGACTTTCTTAATTTATCAAGGTTAAAATATTCTTCTGGTTTATCAAAAACTTCTCTTTTTATGTAGCTTTCAGCTTCCTCGTATTTACCTTCATATATTTTATCTTTAACGTATTCGTTACCTTTAACAACTTCTTCGAACTTCTCAAAAAATTTCCGGTCAATTCTCATACCTTCAAAACCAATAAGCGTCTCAGAGAATTCTTTTAAGGGGTCAGGACGGACACTTTCATATTCGGCTGATGACGGAGGCGAAAACGGCCCCGACTCTCTTCCTGTTTCCGGCGGTAGTTCTATCACTTCATCATAATTAAATTTTTCTTCAAAGTATTCGCAAATGGCGAAGAAATCAAAAAGTTTAAACCTCTCCTTTTTAACCACATATTTTTCTATCTTTCCCAGATCGTTTCTTTCACTATAAACAAAATCATATTTTCTAGTTCCTCTACCTTTCATCTGAATAAAATTTTGCGGGGAAAAGATAGGACGCATTAGGCATAGATTTAAAATATCCTCACAATCATAACCTGTTGTCATCATTCCCACGGTAACACACACCCTGGTCTTACTGGAATTATAGCCAGGCTTAAAAGCTGAATGGCCATTAAGATTATTATTGGAAAAATTAATTGTCATTTGCTGTGTGCCGTCAATAGAAGAGGTTACCTGTACCGCAAAATCAGAATTATATTTACCCGGATAAATTTTATGTGCCAGTCCATTAAGTATCTGTGTGATTTTCGAAGCGTGGTTTTGGCTAACGCAAAAAAGAATACTTTTGCCAATCTCTCCTGTTAACGGGTCTCTTAGCGCTTTCTCTAAAAATGTCTGGCACAATGTCCTGTTAGTCTTTTCCGAGTAAAACTTTCGTTCAAAATCCTTTCGGAAGTAAGTTTTTTCTTCCTCTTCACCTTCCTCGTTTTCTATCAGTACAGAATAACCCATTTCTGAAAGTAATTCTGTTGTTATATCTGTTCTGGCATCTACAACAATAGGACTTACAAGATAATCCTCTTTTACTCCATCCAAAAGAGTATATCTAAATGTTGGATTACTCGCCTCGCATCCAAAGGTTTTATAGGTATCGAGTAACTGCCGTCTTTCTAATTTACGAGGGTCTTTTTCAGCTAATTTCTTTTCGTCAACCTTTTTTAGATAATCTTTCGGCGTTGCGGTAAGCCCTAACTTATAACCGGTAAAATATTCAAACACTGCCCGACTGTTGCCGCCTATCGACCTATGAGCTTCATCTGATACAACCAAATCAAAATCAGTTGGCGAAAATAAATCTTTATACTTGTTATTAAAAAGAAATGATTGAACAGTAGAGACTACAATTTCAGCTTTCTTCCAGTCATCTCGATTTTCTTTGTAAATTACACATTTATAATCATTTTTAAGGTATTTTACAAAATTTTTCCATGCTTGATCCTCTAACTCTAATCTATCAACAAGAAAAAGTACTCTTTTTGCATTACCTGTTCTTAAAAATAGCTTGATAACGCCAGCCGCAACAAGCGTTTTTCCTGTGCCTGTTGCCATTTCAAAGAGAAATCGGCTTTTATTTTCTCCTACCGCGTCCTGCAAAGATTTAATGGCGTTTATCTGATAATCTCTGAAAAATTTGAGGTTATTATCGTTAATAAAATCTTCTCTTCTTGACTCATCTATCCAATTAGGATCGCTCTTGTAATCTGGTTTTTGAGTAATGGCAATATAATCTGAATCAATATATTCACGGATTAAATTGTCCGGATTAGGCTTGAAAGATTTTTTATAGGTTAATGATTCATATGTAGGGAAAGCGGTGATGATATTCGGGTTTCCTGTTTCGATATCCCAAAAATAATGAAGGTTACCGTTAGACAAAATTACAAATCTAACATTAAGATTTTTAGCATATTTACGGGCTTGTTCTTTCCCATCCAAAGGATTCTTCTCTTCTTTTTTTGCCTCTAAAACCACAAAAGGAAAACCTTTATCATCTAAAAGAATATAATCAGTAAACCCATTTTTTGTTTTCTCAAAATCCTCACCAAGATCAGTAAGGACTTGCGAGGTAATCTTTACGTTTGTTTCAAGGCATATATTAGCTTTGGCGGTATCCGTATCGAAAAAACGCCATCCGGCATCTTCAAGATATTTGTTTATGCGTATACGAGCTTTTGCTTCTTTTGGCATTACCTTATCCTAATCTTTTGTCCACTTTTTTCGGTCTTTCTCAATTAAATCCCTAATAATAGAAACAATTGAATAATTTTTCCTCTGCTTCTGTAAATGTAAAGCCTTTTCTTTTAAAAAGAAATATTGGTCCTCGCTAATCTCTATAGTAGTTTTTTTCATTTTTATTTCTTCTCTTTGCTTCATATAGATTAAACTCCTTTTATTCCTTATTGCTATATTTATAGCAATATAGCGATATTCTGTCAATGAAAATACCTATCGCACCGGCAGTCGCAGTCGGTCGGCTGCAATCCTCGATTTCCGCAACACCCTTTATGCGTCTGCCTGAACTCAAGTCTTTAATATAATTTTTCGCCGCCAAGATGGATTTATTCCTTTATCAGGGATTAATCAGACCGGGATAAAAGTACCCAGTTTTGGCCAGTTTGAAATTACCCACCTTCCGCTGATGTATCATGTGATTTTGATCCGAGAAGTGAATTCTAACTCACAAGTCCTGCCTTTGTTTTTTCCTTCAACCTATACGATTCTCCCTTGATGTTGATGGTCATTGAGTGGTGGCAATAGTCTATCAAGGATTGCAGTAGTGACAATGGTATCAGGAAAAATATCGCCCCAGGACCCATAGGATCTATTGGAGGTAAGGATTATGGATCCTTTCTCGTACCTGTGAATATTCCGGTGAAACTTACCAGCTCAAAAAACAGGGCTGCCTTTGGAGATGAGGTAATTGCCGCCGCCATTATTGACCGGCTGGTTCATCACAGTCACATTTTCAACATTACCGGGAGAAGCTACCGGGTGAAGGATAAACTAGATGGGAACCAGGATCAAAAGAGCTCATGAGAACTCTTAGGGGACAAATTTTCTACAGTACTATGCTTGACAATCGAGTGCCATTGAAAACAATAAGGGTGGGTCAAAATTCAATGGCGAAGGTGGGTCAATTTTGGGTGGCGATCAACAGCTGGATTCGGAAAAGTGATTATCGTAAATGCTAAGAAGTCGAGTTTGTGGAGCACAGCCCTAGGTTAAGCCCAATCTCCCTGTTCAGTGACTTGGGCAAGTTTCGTGGTGTTCATGGACTCAACCGTTCTAGCCAATTCAACCCTGCTTTGAGTTGTTTGAGCACGGCGTTCATATCTGGCACTGGCCAGACCAACCGCCCGAGTTCTCTCTCCCAGTAGCCCACCAAAATAGTCTCAAGGTCTGGCGGAAAGATATCTGGCAGCCCATGCCATGTCATTTCTTTACTTGTAACTTCTGCTGAAAGAACCGGGTAACTTCGTTTTTGCCTACTTCAAGTTCGTTGAGCTTCCATACGTCAAAGTAATCCCGAACCTTCTTGCGTTCCACTAGTGCTCGCAACTTTTGAGCAAAGATCTCCTCGAGGCTTTCGACTCTTACCTTGAAATTCGGATAATCCGAATAGACTCCGGATAATCGCTTCAAGAGAACATTCCCTATCGGTGGTTCTGGTGTCACATCCACCTTGAGCCAGTTTCTGCAGAGGGGCCCGAAGTATTGAATTTTCAGTTGCAAGTACCCGGGGTTTGAGTACCGGCTCTTTAGAATTAGTCTTATCCTGCTCTCCTTGCCTGCCTGTTCAAGCCCCTGCAAAATCAGGTCTTGCACCTTATTGAATCTCTCCGGTCTCGCCACAAAGTCCAGGTCTTCCGAGAGCCGCCAAGTCTGAGGGAAGTACACCTTGGCTAGTGCCGTACCCCCCCTTGAACACCAGGTCGGGGATCCGGGTCAGCCCAAAAAGAACCCACCCGAGCACATAGTCTTTTTCGATCATCGCCAGCGGTAGGCGACGCTCCCTCGCCCTTGCTAGAAG
>AQRW01000094.1 GCA_000402295.1 Candidatus Aerophobus profundus SCGC AAA252-L23 | reverse complement strand
TTGACGGAAAGATGGTAGTGGGAACCGGTTTTTTTGAGACTTTTCTTGACCAGATATTTTTCCAAAGGGGTCAGCTCGTCGGTGGCGAGGAGAGTCTCTAATTTCTTTTTGTCCAGCCCGGAAACCTCATCCCATTTTCTTAGGGGGAAAAGAAGTTCCTTGAGTTTTTTCTCATCATACTCCCACCTATCTATCTCCTTAAGGGTGAGTATTTTTTCTTCCCAAGAAATCTGATCAATTCCCTTTTTTTGGCAGTATTCAATCATTTTCTCCCTTAAGAGGCTAAGTTTTTCCGTCCATTCTTTTACCTTAATCCGGGATTGATAGAATTCTTCTATTAGCTCACCGATTTTCTCCTCAACTGGCGTGAGCAGAGGAGGAGGATTCTTGGCGGGACACCAGGCCGAATAAAGACACCATTTACATTGTTGTCCCGGCTTGGGAGGAAATTTACCTTTCTCAATTTCCTCAATTGTTTCCAGTAAACCGTATTTCACTTCTTCAAAATCTTTCTTACTGCGACTGGTGTTGAAAAGGTGATCGAAGTACAGGTAATAAAAAGTTAGCTTGATTTGCGAAACTTTCCACAGATGATAAGCGGCTCTCCAGTAAATAGAAAGCTGCAAATCTTTATTGACCTGCTGCTGATCCGGCAAGGTGCGACCGGTCTTATAATCAATTACTTCCAGAGTTCCATCGGGGAGTTCATCTACTCGGTCTATTACTCCGGTGAGTTTATGGGAATCATTTAAAGGTAAAGTAAAGGATTTTTCTACGGCCAGGGTTCGCGGCGGAGAAGAAGGTATCTTAGCCAGATACTTCTTGAGCATTTCTTTACCCAGAGCAAAATAATCCGGGTGGTCCTTCTGGAAGCCGGAGGAAGTTGCCGCGTAAAGTACCTCATAGTGAGAGAGGACTTCTTCGGGTAAGGGGAGTTGGGGGTGTCGTGGTGAATGCAGGTACTCCAAAGTTTCGTGAATGAGGTTGCCAAATATGAAAGGAGGATACTCAGGAGTGGGCTTTTTATCAATGTACTGCAATTTATATCGCTGGGGACAGGAGCGGTAACAACGGGCACGAGAATAACTTATCTTCATGGTTTAAAAGACATTTCCTAGAGCAATAAAGGCTCGAGCCTGGTTTTCCCTTTCCTCCAGGGGCCAGGCTACACCTATTTTTAATATCAGGGGATATTTACCAAAAGGCAGCATCCTTAGACGCATCTCCAGCCCGGCATCTTTCCGGACATCCTCCCAGGTTAATTCCTTATCTTTTTCCCAGACTGCTCCCGTGTCCAGAAAAACTGCTCCGGCCAGGCGATCCAGGTAAAGAGAAGATGATCCTCCCATTCTTGAGGCTAATAAGAATCGCCATTCCAGAGAGGAATAAAGAAGATTTTCTCCTACCAGAGAGTCTCGGGAAAATCCCCGCAGGGTATCTTCGCCCCCCAGAGAAATCAGGTATCGGGGGAAGCTCTGCCCATTTTCAACTTTTTCTCCTAAAAGTCTTAAAGCCAGAGCATTTCGGGGAGAGAGCCTGAGGTAACCTCGCCAGTCCAGAGCGTAATAGAGGTATTCCATCTGGCTATTTAAGATTGGGCCGGAATACTCAGCCTTCAGGCAAAGTCTTCTACCCTGAGGATTAAGTCCGGGATCACAAACGGGAATTAAGGAAGAAAAAGTGAGTTCAGCGGAGATACTGTTGAGGGTACCCCGCCATTCCTCAAGCTCGTCGGATTCATTAAAAAGGAATGAATCCATTCTCTGAGTGGTATAGCTCAGCCCTAGTCCCACGTTATCGGTGAAATAATGGGTTAACCCAAAAGCGGCTCCCTCTCTTCGGCTGGGATAGTAATGGTTCTGGAAGGAGAGGTATCCGTCTCGATGAAAGGCTTCCAACCACAGATTTGGCTGGAAGCACCGGGTAAGATAGATAAAATCATACTGTAAAGAATTTAGAAGACTAAGGGTGAGCAGAAAATTATCTTTTTCCAGAACGTCGGAGGCGTAAGCCTCCAGAGAAAGATAAGATTGATCTTCAGCAATATAGAAGGAAGGTAAAAGGTAATGAAGTTTAATCTGGGGGCGGTAAGGATAAGAAATGAACTTTTCCCTCTCTCTCGGGCCACTATATTCCTCTATTAATCTCATCTTTTCCGGGGAAGCAGCCGGTACAGGCTCTCCCTGGCCTATTTGATCCAGAGAGCAGAGGTAAAGGGAAAACTTTCCTTCTCTATAAGCAGAGAAAACAATTTTCTCTCCCTGGGGCTGAATGTCCGGGTCAAACAAACCTCCCTTTACCCGGGTATATCTTTTTTTAGTCTGTTCAGTTAAATTTAGAGAATAAAGGTCAAAAGCTCCGGAGGCGTTAGAGACAAAATATATTTTTTCTCCTTCCGGGGAAAAAGTGGGGCAGCGGTCATCATCCTTATCTTGAGTGAGAGGAACAACAGTCTTGTCTTTTAGATTTAGAAGATAAATGTCTCTGGAACCCTGACGAAAGCTAACAAAGACTATCCTTTCTCCTTCGGGAGAGAAAGAGGGAGAAAAGTTCTGGGTTAGCCCATCCATATCATTGGTTAAAGGAGTGGTTTTTCCCGAGGAAAGATCCAGCAACCAGAGATTGGAACATCCTCCCTCCTGTTTCACAAAGACAACATTTTTTCCGTCGGGAGAAAAGCAGGGCTCAGTAGCTCTTAATCCAAAGGTGAGTTTTTCGACCTTTTTAGAGGAAAGGTCAATTAAATAAAGATCGCTGAGGAAGGTTCTGTCTGGGCTATAAAATTGAGTCTTAGAGAAAATTAGAGTTTCTCCGTTTGGGGCAAAAGAAAAAGCTAAGTTAACGTTTCTTTCCAGAAGAATAGTCCCCCCGGTTCCAATTTCCCTTAAGTAAAGGTTAAAAATAGCAAAATCGTAGCCGCGGTTGGAAACAAAGGCTATTTTTTCTCCGGAGGGAGAAAAACGGGGGTACTGGTTTCTTCTGCCCTCTGAAGTCAAGGGTTTCCTCCCGGACAGAAAATCCGTGGACTGACCGCTTTGATATTTTTCTATCAGAGAACTTCGCCATTCCCGATAAAGGGTGAGGGAATCTTTTCCCAGGGAATTTTTCAGAGCATCCTCAAAACTAAGGAAGCGGGAAACAGGATAAAGTATCCCAGATCCCGTCCCCAATTCAATTTCTCCTATTAGTTGGTAAAGTGGTTGTTGTCGTAGATGGGAGAGAATAGCCGAGATTTTATCCTTTCCGTATTTTTCAAAGATGTAGCGAACCAACGAATCTGATTGATAATAACCTTGGGTTCTTCCCCATTCATCAAAAAAGTAGAAGGCGCCAAGATCGCCTTCGGAGAAAAGTTTTTTCTGACTGGCCTGATCGCCTACCATCATTTCCTTGAGAGAATGCCATTCTTCTGCTTCGTACTGAGCCAGTCCCTCTATAAACCACATAGGAAGAGTCAGACCGGCCATCATTCGGCGTAAGGGTATTAATGATTCATCAATGGCGGCAAAAGTTACATAATGAGTCAGTTCGTGTCCTAAAACTTCCTGAATCCAGCTCAAGGTCCCTGACGTCCTTAGAGTTGGCGAGAGAGCCCGGATGACGATCTTAGCTGGTAAAGGGGAGGTATATCCTCCACTGAGATCATCATAATTTTCCATAATTACAGGCACTTTCTCCGAAGGACGGTAGCCTAAATCCCCGGTAATTTGCCGGTAGAGATTTTCGGCAATTAGGCTAATCTGCTGAGCAAGAATTTCCTCACCTTGATGGTAATGAATGAGAAAGTGGGGAGTTTCAATTACTTTCCACTTAAGTTCCGGATGGTTAAACTGGGCCAGAGAGGGTTCTTTCCCTTCCTGCAATAGAAAAAAAACGGCCGCAACAAAAAGAAGTTTCAGTATTACATTTACTTTTCTTATCATCTAACAAGTTTAAAGGATTTTGGCTACCTTTACTTTTACTTCTCCAATGTTCTCAATTCCCACGGTCTTATTAAGATAGTTTTTGATTATGGTTTGGAGTTCATTGATTAGCCGGGGGATCTCACCCTGAGACTGAACTGCCAGAGTGACAAAGACATCGAGGCCCTCTTCGGTTGATTTAACCCGGGCGTGAAGATCCTGTACTTCCTCTACCTCTCCTCCCACTCGTTGGATAAAGTCAGAAATGGCCTTCTGAGAAATTTCTACCTCTCCCAGGGGATTCTTAAGACTAACTACAGCACCTTGACCTTCCACCCAGGTAGCATAAGGAAGATAGATACTCAGGATAAACAGAAGAGCAAAAATCAAAGCGGCTGCTGATCTTATCATTGGTGAGAGATATAGAGATCCCAGGGCATTATCAATAATGACTTGAGGAAGAGCTCCCGTAGTTGTCAGAAATCCACCCAGGCAAAGAGCTGCCAGAGCCAACAGACCAATTGCCCAAAGAACCTTTTGATAAATTGGCATTTTTTTCTCCTTTTTAGCTGAAATTTAGCGGGAAAACTTAATTCCCTTTATCTTTATTTTCAAATTGACTACTGGAAGACCAAGCGTCTTCTCAATAGTTTCCTTTAATTCCTGGTTAGCTTTTTCGGCTACTTCCGGAATAACTGTATCACTTTTTACTATTAATCCCAAACGTAGGTTTAAGCCTTCGTCGCTAACTTTTATCTTAATATCTTCTCCCCAAAGACTCCTTTTAATAGAATGGATACCTTCAATCCGGTTGAGAGTCTTTTTTATTATCTCCACAATCACTTTTCTGTCTATCTCATATTTTCTTTCCTCGCTCAATTTTTCCTCCTTTATTCCAAATTAACCAACCCTCAATTCAGAACATTCTGGAATTCTCTATTCTCTGATCCATTTTTTAAGCTACTTTCTCAGTTCTTTTTCCAGAAAATCAGTGAAAAACTCACCTTTGATGAAAGACTCGTTTTCTACTATCCGTTGGTGGAAAGGAATGGTAGTTTTTATTCCCTCGATGACAAATTCTTCCAGAGCTCTACGCATTCTGGAGATAGCTTCGGCTCGATTCATACCCCAGGTGATAAGTTTGCAAACGAGAGAATCATACGAGGAGGGGATAGTGTAGCCCGTATATACATGAGTGTCTACTCTAATCCCTGGTCCTCCAGGAACATGAAAAGCTGTCACTGTTCCGGGAGAAGGGGCAAAATTTTTTTCCGGATCTTCGGCCGTTATTCGAGACTCGATAGCCACTCCTTGAATTTTAATATCTCCTTGGGTATAACCTAAAACTTCTCCTCCGGCGATTCTTATCTGATCTTTTACCAGATCTCTGCCCGTAATCATTTCAGTTACCGGATGCTCAACTTGAAGGCGGGTGTTCATCTCCATAAAATAAAAATCCTGGTCCTCATTCATCAAAAACTCTATGGTGCCTGCTCCTGAATACTTTAATTCTTTGGCTACTTTGACAGCTACCTCACCTATCTTCTGACGAAGAGACTCATTTAAAAAAGTGGAGGGAGATTCTTCCATTAATTTCTGGTATCTCCTCTGAATGGAACAGTTTCTCTCTCCAAAATGAACTACCTGTCCGAACTTGTCGGCCAGAATTTGAAATTCAATATGCCTAACCCGGCTTAAGTATTTTTCAATGTAAATATCTGGGTTTCCGAAAGCAATCTTGGCTTCCTGCTGAGCAAGTTTAAAGAGAGAATCAAATTCTCGTCGCTTTTTCACTACCCGCATTCCCCGGCCGCCCCCTCCAGCAACCGCTTTCAAAACTACTGGATAGCCCAGACGAGAACAAATCTGCTCGGCTTGTTTTTTGTCCCTAATAATTTTCTCTGAGCCAGGGATTACCGAAATACCCACTTGGGAGAGAGTATTGCGTGCTTTAATCTTATTTCCCAGTTTCTCGATAACTTCGTGGCCGGGTCCGATAAACTCTACTCCTGAGGACCGGCAAACCTCAGCGAAATATTCACTCTCAGCCAGAAAACCGTAACCTGGATGAATAGCCTCGGCTCCAGAAATTTCTGCTGCGCTGATGATTCGCGGCACGTTAAGATAACTCTCGGCGGGTTCGCGGGGACCAATGCAAATGGCTTCGTCAGCGAAAAGCACTGGTAGTGACTGCTCATCTTCCTTGGAAAAAACTACTACTGTTTCTATACCTAATTCTTTACAAGCTCTAATAATGCGTAGAGCTATCTCTCCCCGGTTAGCTACCAGAATTCTGGAGAACATTAATGTTCCTTTATGAGAAAGAGTTCCTGGTCATATTCTACCGGTTGACCATTTTTAATCAGAATATCTTTTATTCTCCCATTTACTTCAGAATTTATCTCATTCATTACCTTCATGGCCTCAATAACACAGAGAGTCTGGCCCACTACAACCTTATCTCCCACTTTCGCCAAAGGCTTATCTTCCGGGGATATAGTCCGATAAAAGGTTCCTACCAGAGGGGAGCGAACAACTATCAGTTTTTTCTTTTCTTTTTCCATCTCCAGGACCTTTTTTTCTTTACTCTGCTTAGAAGAGGAAGGAACTTGCTGGTGAAACAATGGTTCTTTTCCCAGCTTTTTGCCCAGACGGAAGCGCGTCCCTTTTTCTTCTATTTCCAGTTCCCACAAAGAAGAAGCCTCAAAGATGTCTATTATTTTCCTCAGTAGCTTAAGATCCATCTTTCTCTCTCTCTTATCTGCTTGGAGAATTAGCTGTTTTTTCCTAGATACTCACCCGTTCGAGTGTCCACCCGAATAAGGTCACCTTCCTTGATAAAAAGTGGCACTCGTAGAACGTATCCGGATTCCAGGGTTACTGGTTTGGTGGCTGAGCCTACTGTATCACCCTTTAGGCCGGGAGAAGATTTCTTTACCTTTAATTCTACCGAAGAAGGAAGTTCCAGGTCCACTATTTGTTCTTCATATAGCTTTAAGGCAACTTCTAAATTATGGGAAAGAAAATTTACCTTCTCTCCTAAGAAATCCTGGGGAATAATTTTTTCTTCAAAATTATCCAAATCCATAAACTGAAAATTGTTTCCTTCCCGGTAAAGATACTGAGCTTTCCGGGAGCTTATAAAGGCATTCTTTAGTTTCTCCTCTGGTTGAAATACTTTCCGGATAATCTCCAGGGTATGCAGGTTCTTGAGTTTAGTCCGCACAAAGGCTCCTCCTCGTCCTCTTTTGACATGTTGAAATTCTTCGACCACATAAAGGGTTCCTTCCAGTTCAATAGTTGTTCCTTGTCGGAGGTCATTAGCTGTAATCATTTGAGAATTTCTCCTCCTTTGTCAGTTATCAAGACCATTTTTTCCAGTCTAATTCCTCCCTTTCCCGGAAGATAAATCCCAGGTTCCACCGTGACTACCATACCTGCTCTCAAGATATGTGTGGAGTGACGGTTAAGGAAAGGTTGTTCGTGAACCTCAAGCCCAACTCCGTGTCCGCTACCATGGAAAAAACTGTTTCCATGGCCAGCTTTCTCGATTACTTCTCTTATTACCTGATCAATCCGCGAGGCTTTTTCTCCTGGTCTTATTTCTTCAAAACCTCTTATCTGAGCTCTCTCAACCAAATTATAGATTTCTTGCCACTCCGGATCAATTTCTCCGAAGAATACAGTTCTGGTTAAATCTGCACAGTAATTTTCAACTTTTGCTCCTATATCTAAGAGAACTCCCTCCCCTTGATTTAGCTTTCTTTCACTGGGTCTGCCGTGAGGCAGGGAAGTTCTCTCACCAAAAAGGATAATGGGAGAAAAAGCCACTTCATCAGCCAGGGCATGAATCTTATCCACGGCTTGGTTATAAAGTTGTCTTTCAGTAATTCCCGGCTGGAGCTTACCTTCCAGATAGTTAAGAGTAATCAAAGTAGCCTGAAAGGCTCTTCTGATAAAAGCAAGCTCCTTTTCCTCCTTAATTAGCCGAAAGCTCTCTACCACCCTCTGACAGGGGATAAACTGGTGTCTCCCGACAGTAATTAGCTTTTGGTACTGCTGGTAGGAAATATGGGAAGACTCAAACCCAATTTTCATAGTTTCAAGATTTTTCCACAAATGAAGGAGACTAGCATGCAAAGACTCTTTTTGAATTTCTATTTGCCAGTTATGACAGTTTTTACTTACTTCCTCAGCGTATAAAGGAGAAGTAATAAGAATATTGGCCCCGGGAGATAGAATAAGAGCACCTTCTATCCGGAGGTTAGTTAGATAAAAGATATTATAGGGATTGGTAATTAGGAAAGCATCAAGGCTTTGTTGCTTGATTTTTTCCTTGAATTTGGCCAAGAGTAAATTTTTTCCGTTATTCCACATATTTTTTCAGCTCTTCATTAGAGATAAGTTCATTGACCAAATCTTTTACTTCCTGAGCCATTTCCGAGTTGACTATCAAAATTCCCCAGGGAGAATTAATCAAGATGAGGTTGGAAACACCGATGGCCGCCATGAGAGTTTTGTCCTCCCGGTTAAGAAAGATACAATTGTTACATTCCTTTTGCACTACTAAGCCCCGAAGAATATTCCCTTTCTCGTCTTTGGGAAATATTCTCTCCAGAGCCTTCCAGTTACCCAGATCATCCCAGTCAAATTCGCCGGGTATAGCTACGGCCAAAGTTGTTTTTTCCATTACGGCATAATCAATAGATATTTTAGGCAAAGTAGGATAAAGTTTCCTGATTTTCTCCTCTTCTTTACTGGTTCCCAGAAACTTCTCAATCTCGGATAAACCCTGGAAGAGTTCCGGAACGAATTTTTCCATTTCTTTCAGAATAACACTAGGCTTCCAGACAAATATTCCAGCATTCCAGAGGAATTTGCCTTGTTCTACAAATTCCTTGGCCTTCTTATGAGAGGGTTTCTCGGTAAATCGTTTTAGCTTATAGAAAGAAATACCGTTTAGCTCTCCTATTTTTTCTCCCATTTGGAGATAACCGTAACCTGTTTCCACCCGGATGGGTTTAATCCCGATGGTTACCAGAAAGTTTTTTTCCGCTTGTTTGCCGGCAACTTCAATGGCCTTAAAGAAATTTTTCTCCTGGTGGATCAGATGATCTGAAGGTAAAACCACCATGGGAATATCTCCCCACCGGTGACGGAGCCAAACAGCGAAAAAGCCAATGCAGGGGGCAGTATCTCGGCCTTTAGGTTCCAGGATGAGGTTTTTTAGGGAAAGCTGAGGTAGTTGAGAGATAACCTCTTTCTTCATTTCTTTCCGAATAGCCAGATAGGTATTCTCCGGGCCAAAAAGATGGGAAGCCCTGCGATAGGTAGCCTGCAGTAGGCTTTCTTTCCCAGCAATTTGTAAAAGTTGCTTAGGATAGCTAAGCCGGCTTTCCGGCCATAATCTTTTACCGATCCCTCCCGCCATAATTAAAGCCACTGTCTTCTTCATATCCTGGTATAATTCCTTATACTTGCTTTTAGTCTATATTAT
>AQRW01000093.1 GCA_000402295.1 Candidatus Aerophobus profundus SCGC AAA252-L23 | reverse complement strand
GCTTATGATGCCTATCGCAGACTTATTCAAATGTTTGGTGACGTAGTGCTGGGAATTGAGAGAGAAAAGTTTGAGAAATTGATCGAGGAGAAGAAAAAATCTCGGCAAGTCGAAGAAGATGTACAATTGGGTACTCAGGATCTAAAGGAACTGGTAAAGGATTTTAAGAAATTGGTGAAACAAGAGACCGGCCAAGTATTTCCTGAAGATCCTTTTCGACAATTGGAGATGGCCAGAGATGCAGTATTTGCTTCCTGGAATAATAAAAGAGCTATAAGTTATCGTCAGATAAACAAAATTCCTGATCACTGGGGTACCGCAGTTAATGTTCAGGCCATGGTTTTTGGAAACATGGGAAAGGATTCCTGCACGGGTGTAGGGTTCACCCGAAACCCAGCTACGGGAGTTAAGGAATTATACGGTGAATATTTGGTTAATGCTCAAGGGGAAGATGTGGTAGCTGGAGTCAGAACTCCCCAGCCTCTTTCTCAATTAAAAAGGGATAATTCACGGGTCTACCAAGAGCTTAAAGAAATTACCGAGCATCTGGAAAAACATTACCGAGATGTTCAGGATTTTGAATTTACCGTGGAAAAAAATATACTTTATCTTTTGCAGACAAGAACGGGGAAGAGGACGGCCCAGGCCGCGGTAAAAGCTAGTTATGACATGGTGAAAGAAAATTTAATCAACCAACGGGAAGCCCTTCTTAGATTGGATCCTGCCCAACTTACCCAACTTCTTCATCGCAGAATTGATCCCCAGGCCAAAGTCGAAGTTTTAGCCCAGGGTTTACCTGCTTCACCAGGGGCAGCAACAGGAATAATTGTCTTCACGGCCGATCGGGCCGTGGAAGTGGCTGATGATGGTAAGAAGGTTATTTTAGTTCGGGCGGAGACTTCTCCGGAAGATATTCATGGCATGGCCGCTTCTCAAGGAATACTTACCTCCCGAGGAGGAGTGACTTCTCACGCGGCGGTAGTAGCCAGAGGGATGGGAAAATCCTGTGTGGCAGGATGTGAAGCTATTAAAGTTGATGAAAAAGAAAAGAAATTTACTGTTGACGGCCAGGTTTTCCGGGAGGGAGACTATATTACTCTTGATGGTACCAAAGGAAAGGTACTTAAAGGAAAGGTCCCTACCCTAAAACCTGAGTTAACCGATGAGTTTCGTCAGATTATGAAATGGGCAAACGAGGTGAAGACTCTGGGAGTAAGAGCCAATGCTGATACACCTCAAGATGCCGGATTAGCCAGGCAATTGGGGGCCGAGGGAATTGGTCTTTGTCGGACGGAACACATGTTTTTTGGTGAAGAAAGGCTTCCCTTTGTGCAAAAAATGATTTTAGCCGAGGACGAAAGTGAAAGAAGCAAAGCTTTGGAAAAGCTGAAACCTATGCAAAGGGAAGATTTCAAAGGAATCTTAAAGGAAATGGAAGGTCTTCCGGTTATTATCCGTCTTCTTGATCCTCCTCTCCACGAGTTTTTGCCCAATAGAGAAGAGTTGTTAGTAGAGATTACCAAGTTGAAAATTCTGGGAGGTAATCCGGAGGAAATTAAGGCGAAAGAGAAGCTCTTACAACGGGTAAGTGATTTACGAGAAATGAATCCGATGTTGGGACACCGAGGATGCCGTCTGGGTATTACCTATCCTGATGTTTACCGGATGCAGACCAGGGCAGTATTTGAAGCTGCTGCAGAGTTAACTATTCAGGGAATAAAAGTAATTCCTGAAATTATGATTCCGTTAGTGGTTGAAGAAAAGGAACTAGCTATTCTCAGAAGAGATGTGGAGCAAATAGCTAATGAAATTATAGAGGAAAATAGTGTTGACTTTTCCTATAAAATAGGTACAATGATAGAACTTCCGCGGGCTGCTCTCTGCGCCGATGAAATTAGCAGAGTAGCTGATTTTTTCTCTTTTGGTACCAATGATCTAACCCAGACTACTTTTGGTTTTAGTCGAGATGACGCCGAAGGAAAATTTCTTCCAGCCTATATTGAAAGGAAAATCCTTAGTGATGATCCTTTCCAAGTATTGGACCAGAAAGGTGTTGGCCAGTTGATAAAAATGGGGACGGTGAAAGGACGAGCGTCCAACCCGAATCTTGAAATAGGGATTTGCGGTGAACACGGAGGTGAACCTTCCTCGGTTAAGTTCTGTCATCGAATAGGGCTGGACTATGTTAGTTGTTCTCCCTACCGGATTCCTATTGCTTGCCTGGCAGCAGCTCAGGCTAAACTGGAAGAGACCGAGTAGTTTTGGGGAGGTGCCAGAGTGGTCAAATGGGGCGGGCTGTAAACCCGTTGGCGTTGCCTACGATGGTTCAAATCCATCCCTCCCCACCAATTTGCGTGAGGCTATAAAGGGAAATTTTATTTAGTCGGTCTTAGAGGAACTAAAGGGCCCACGTGGCTCAGGGGGAAGAGCGCATCCTTGGTAAGGATGAGGTCACCGGTTCGAATCCGGTCGTGGGCTCCCTGAGAGGGCAAGGGTGAGATTTGCCGGTAATGACGTGCGCTCAAGATTCATAAAGGGAAAGGAATCGAGAATCGTTTTTCGGGGGGAAGAAATAAGTTTTTTAAGGTTAGTTATTTGTTAAGTAAGGAGGAGTAAATATGGCGCGAGAGAAATTTGTCAGAACTAAACCCCATGTTAACATCGGGACAATAGGCCATGTTGATCATGGAAAGACCACTCTGACAGCGGCTATAACTCAACTATTGGCTAAAAAGAACCTGGCGACTCCTAAGACTCTGGAGGAAATTGATAATGCCCCAGAGGAAAAGGAAAGAGGTTTAACTATTGCTATTGCTCACATAGAGTACCAAACTGAGAAGAGACACTACGCCCATATAGACTGCCCGGGACACGCTGACTATATTAAAAATATGATAACCGGAGCAGCCCAAATGGACGGTGCTATTTTGGTGGTCTCGGCTGCTGACGGTGCTATGCCGCAAACTCGGGAACATATTATTTTGGCCCGCCAGGTTAACGTACCGGCTATTGTGGTATTCTTGAATAAGACAGATCAGTTAGATGACCCGGAGCTTCTCGAACTGGTGGAATTAGAGATAAGGGAACTACTTTCCAATTATGAATTTCCCGGAGATGAAATTCCTGTAGTTGCTGGTTCCGCCCTGCAGTGTCTTCAATGTCTCTGTGGGAAAGAGGACTGTCCCAAGTGTGGTCCAATTTTGAAATTACTGGATGCTGTAGATAGCTATATTCCTATTCCAGTAAGAGATGTTGATAAGCCATTTCTCCTGGCTATTGAGGACATTTTTTCCATAACCGGAAGAGGTACTGTGGTTACAGGAAGAGTAGAGAGAGGGAAGATTAAGATAGGCGACCCCGTAGAGATAGTAGGGATGAATTCTGATACTAGGAAAACAGTGGCTACCGGACTGGAGATGTTTCGCAAGACACTTGATGAATCGCAGGCTGGAGACAACATTGGGGTTCTCTTGCGGGGTGTGGATAAAACTGAGGTGGAGAGAGGCCAGGTGCTGGCGGTTCCCGGAAGTATCACTCCTCATACTAAGTTCGAGGCTGGGGTATATATTTTAACCAAAGAAGAGGGTGGGCGACATACTCCTTTTTTCCATGGCTACCGGCCCCAGTTTTATTTTCGGACCACCGATGTGACTGGGGATGTTGATCTTCCTGAAGGAGTGGAAATGGTAATGCCCGGGGATAATGTCAAACTCACCGTTAAGCTCGTTACTCCTATTGCCATGGAGCAGGGACTTAGGTTCGCCATCCGGGAAGGAGGACATACTGTGGGTGCCGGAGTAGTGGGGAAGATTATTGAATAGGAGCCGAAGTTGGCCGAGATAGTTACTCTGGTTTGTACCAAATGTAAGTCTAGGAATTATACTACAACTAAAAATAAAAAGCTTTCATCTTAACCACGTCTATTATTCCCCGGAAATTATCCTCCTCCCCTAGGGGTAGTTGGACAAGTAAAGGTAATAGAGAAAATCTTTTCTTTATCTGGTTAATAACTCGGAAAAAACCAGCCCCCATCCGGTCCAGTTTATTGATGAAAATAACCCGAGGAATACGATAACGATTGGCCTGACGCCAGACCGTCTCAGACTGAGGCTCCACTCCTCCCACCGCACAAAATATAATAACAACTCCATCCAGAACTCGCAAAGTTCTCTCCACCTCTACGGTAAAATCAACGTGTCCAGGGGTATCTATTATATTGATCCGATAATCGTCCCATAGACAGGTGGTAGCTGCTAAAGTAATGGTAATACCTCTTTCTCTTTCCTGAACCATCCAGTCCATTACAGTTGTACCCTCATGGACTTCACCTAATTTGTGTATCTTCCCCGTATAATATAGAATTCGTTCAGTAGTAGTCGTTTTGCCGGCATCAATATGAGCTATAATACCAATATTTCGAATTCTCTCTAAGAAGTGATCTTCCTGCATTCTTTCTTTTTCATCTCCCCGCATAATAAGCTTCTGGCTTTCTCTCACTTTTCTATGGCCACTCCCATTTGCCAATCAAACCTTGTCTACCACCGATAGTGAGCAAAAGCCCGATTAGCTTCCGCCATCCGGTGAGTATCTTCTTTTTTCTTAATTGCCGCCCCCTCTCCTCGGCTAGCCAGAATAATCTCCTGAGCCAGCCTCTCACTTATGGGTCGACCTTTTCTCTGCCGAGAGAAACTAATAATCCACCTTATAGCTAAAGTTTCTCGCCTCTTAGGCCGAACTTCGCAAGGAATCTGGTAAGTAGCTCCCCCTACTCTTCGGGAACGTACCTCCAGAACTGGCTTTACATTCTCTACGGCCTGAAAAAAAACTTCCAAAGCATTCTTCTTTACTCTTTTTTGAATTATTTCAAAACACTGATAAAAATTTTTCTCTGACTTACTTTTCTCTCCGTCCCACATCAGTTTGTTGATAAACTTAGCCACTAACTTGCTATTATAAATAGGATCCGCCAAAATTTCTCTTCTCTTAGCAATTCTTCTTCTGCCCATCTCAATCCCCTCTTTTACTCCTTACTCTTTTCCTTTTTAGTGCCGTATTTGGAACGGCCCTGCTGGCGTCCTTCCACTCCCGTAGCATCCAGAGTACCGCGGATGATATGATATTTAACGCCGGGTAAGTCTTTTATCCTGCCCCCCCTTACCAAAACAATAGAATGTTCTTGGAGATTATGACCTTCTCCAGGGATATAAGCAGTAACCATTTTACCGTTGGATAATCTAACCCGAGCAATCTTCCGTAAGGCAGAGTTAGGTTTTTTGGGAGTTAGAGTGCGAACAATTACACATACACCTTTTTTTTGCGGTGATCTCTCCAGAGCCAGACTCTTACCTTTTTTTCTGGAGGACTTTCGGCCCTTTCTCAACAATTGACTGATGGTAGGCATTTTTCGGTTCCCCTTTTAAGTTATTTTCTCATTTTTAAACCCGGTCCCGGCCGGAATCAGTCTTCCCAGAATTACATTCCCCTTTAGACCTTTAAGATAATCGGTCTGACCGCTGATAGCCGCTTCAGCCAGTACCTGCTTGGTTCTTTGAAAGGAAGCAGCCGCCAAGAAACTCTTTTTGTCCTCCTGAGCAGCCTTAGGAATAGCCATCAGGATTGGCTTGACCGTGGCTGGACGTCCGTTCTCCTGTCTTGTCCTTTGGTTAACTTTCTCAATGTCCCCTTTGTCTACCTGTTCTCCAGGTAGAAACCCCGTATCGCCTGGATCTTCAATTTCCACTTTTCTCATCATTTGGCGGACAATCACTTCAAAGTGCTTAATGTTAATATTAACACTCTGGGAGAGATAAACTTGCTGAGTTTGATTAACCAGAAATTCTTCCACCGCCCGGACTCCCTTTATGTTCAAGAGTGACCGAGGATTTATTGAACCGTTGACTATCTTATCACCAGCCTCCACTCTGTCACCCTCTCGAACCAACACCTCACCGGCCACCTGGTAAGTAATAACCCTGTTTCCCTCCCCCTTTATCTTAACATAGGGATTTCCTTCTTTATTCTCGATAGTAACCCTTCCTTCAATCTCACTTATGAGAGCCTCTTCACCCTTCCGTTGACGAATAACTCCTTTTTGCGAGTAGTCCTGCTTTCTGGGCTCAAAAAGTTCGGTTGCTCTAGGTAACCCTTGAGGAATATCTCCCCCTTTTCTAAATATACCACCGGTATGAAAGGTACGCAAGGTTAACTGAGTTCCTGGCTCACCGATAGATTGAGCCGCAATTACCCCCACAGCCTCGCCAAGACCTACCAACCGATGATTTGACAGATCCCATCCGTAACAGTGACGACAGAGCCCCTCCTTAGCCTGGCAGGTCAGAGGAGAATGAATCTTTACTTTCTTTACTCCTGCCTGCTCGATTTCCTCAGCTATTTCTTCAGTAATCTCTTTATTTGATTCAATAATCAGTTGGCCAGTAGAAGGATGAACAACAGGAGAAGCAGTTATCCGGCCTAAAATCCTTCTTTTTAAGGATTCAAGTATTCTCCCATTTTGAGTAGTAAGAGAAGAAACTGTGAATCCGTCCATAGTGCCACAATTTTCTTCTGTAATAATCACATCTTGAGCTACGGCAACTAACTTTCGAGTAAGATATCCAGCATAAGCAGTCTTTAAAGCAGTATCTACCAAACCCTTACGACCGCCGGAAGTAGAAGAAAAATATTCTGGTGCACTGAGACCTTCTCTAAAGCTGGAACGGATAGGCTCTTCACCAATTCTACCTTTCAGTCTTCCACCGGAAACAGGATAAAAATACTGACGGATAATTTCGGGAGAAATATTGATGTTTCTTTTAAAAACCTCATCCCAAAGCTCTCTGCGGTAAGTCTCCCTAACCGACCGGGCCATTAAGCCTCGCATACCAATGATCTGCCGCAGTTGATCGGCACTTCCTCTCGCTCCTGAGTGCCACATCATATACAGGGGATTAAACTGATCTTGAGAAAGATACCGGGAGACCTTGTTTCCAATAATCTCCGTGAGGCGGATCCTCAGATCTATCACTTCTTTATATCTTTCCTCCTCACTGATACCACCTTCCTTAGCCAATAAGGCGTATCCTTGAGCCTCCTCCTCTATTTGCTGCAGTAGCTCTTTTTTTTCCGGAATCTCAGGAATATCGGAAATAGAAAAAGTTAATCCCGATTTGGTAGCAAATTGAAAACCTAATCTCTTGATCTTATCCAAAGCCTCTACTGTAACCGCATTACCCCATTTTTTCCAGATGAGACTGATAATATGAGAAAGAACATTTTTATCTATTACCTGGTTTTGAAATTCCATTTCTTCAGGTAAAGTACTATTGAAAATAACTCTGCCGGGGGTAGTGGTCACCCAGTCACCATTAATCAATACTATTATTCTCTGATGAAGTTTCACTTTCCCTAGCTCGTAAGCCAGGATTACCTCCTGCGGTTCAGAAAAGTGTCTGATAGAAACACCTTTTTCCGCTTTCTCCAGAGTCAAGTAATAACAGCCGATTGGTATATCCTGCGTGGGAGCCACAATGGGTTCACCATTGGTTGGAGAAAGAATATTATTAGAGGAAAGCATTAAGGTAAGAGCCTCGATCTGACTTTCGTAGGAAAGGGGAATATGAATAGCCATTTGATCTCCATCGAAGTCGGCATTAAAAGCACTGCAAACCAGCGGATGAAGCTGAATAGCATTTCCCTCTATCAAAACAGGTTGAAAAGCTTGAATACCAAGTCGATGTAAAGTAGGTGCCCGGTTTAACATTACGGGATGACCTTCAATTACTTTCTCCAAAATTTTCCAAACAAAAGAATCCGCTTTTTCTATTAGATCATTAGCTCTTTTTATAGTCTCGGCCTTGCCCTGTCGGAGAATTTCTCCCAGAACAAAAGGACGAAAGAGTTCTAAAGCCATTTTTTCAGGAAGACCGCATTGATATAATTTCAAGTCCGGCCCAGGAACAATTACCGCTCTACCTGAATAATCAACTCTTTTACCCAAAAGATTTTGTCGGAATCGGCCCTGCTTTCCCTTAATTACTTCACTGAGAGATTTTAGTGGTCGACCAGAGGAACCCGAAATAGGTTGAGGAAGCTTTTCGTTTTCAAAAAGGGCATCCACAGCTTGCTGAAGCATTTTTTTCTCATTTTGGATAATTATCTGAGGAGCACCTATTTCCAGTAGATATTTAAGACGATTGTTCCGATTAATAATCCGTCTATATAGATCGTTAAGATCTGAATTGGCAAATATTCCACTTTCCAGTTGAACCATTGGTCTAAAGTCGGGTGGGATGATGGGAATCACTTCCAGAATCATCCATTCTGGCTTATTTCCAGACCGCAGGAAATTCTCAACTACTTCCAGACGCTTAATTAACTTCAACCGCCCGCCTTTAGTTCTTTCCTGAAGTAATTGCTCCTTTAGCTTTTCTTCAAGACTTTCAATCTTCATTTCCTTGAGAATTTTCAAGATGGCCTCAGCTCCAGTCCCGGCCTCAAAAGAATCCTCAGGATATTCCTCTTTATACCTACTGTATTCTTCCTCGTCCAGTATTTGCATTTGCTTAAGGGGAACATTACCCGGATTAATTACGATGTAGCTAACAAAATAGATAACTTGCTCCAACTCACTTCGCTTTAGACCTAACAAGGTGGGCAAATATTTCCGGGTATACCAAATATGGGCAACAGGAACAGCCAATTCAACGTGGCCCATTCTTTGACGTCGGACCTTCGAAGAGGTCACCTCAACTCCACATCTCTCACACTTTACCCCTTTGTATTTCATCTTTCGATATTTACCGCAATAACACTCATAACTTTTAGTGGGACCAAATATTTGTTCGCAGAAGAGTCCGCCTCTTTCCGGACGAAAGGTTCTATAATTAATAGTGTCCGTTTTTTTGACTTCTCCATAAGACCATTTCCTAATTTCGGAAGGAGCAGCTAACCTAATTTTAATTTTAGTTACATCATCCATCTTCCACAATTTAGTCCTCCTCAGCTTCTTCCTTTTCCATACTGGCTATAGAGTATTTCTTACCATTTTTCCAGAATTCCAGATTCAATCCTAAAGCCTGTAATTCCTTAACCAAAACTTTGAAAGACTCGGGAGTCTGGGTATCCAGTAGATTTTCGCCGGTAATTATCCATTCATGAATACGGGTCCTTCCCTGGAGGTCATCGGATTTTCCGGTAAGTGTCTCTTGCAGGCAATAGGCAGCTCCATAGCCTTCCAGTGCCCAGACTTCCATTTCACCGAATCTTTGTCCACCTTGTCGTGACCTGCCTCCCAGGGGTTGCTGGGTAATAAGAGCATAGGGTCCTGTAGAGCGGGCATGGATTTTCTCCTCGGCTAAATGAATTAACTTCATCATATAT
>AQRW01000092.1 GCA_000402295.1 Candidatus Aerophobus profundus SCGC AAA252-L23 | reverse complement strand
TTCCCCAATTTCCTGTAAAAATCCTCCAAGTATTTCATTTTCACCTTTTATATAGAACTGGCAATATTCAAGTCTCTCGATTTTCACCTTTTTATATTATTTGGCAATATCATAGTAAAATATTCTGTATTGTCAATGACCCCTAAGAGACTGGTGAAAAACCCTCTGCGGTCTCCCGATAGTTCGGGTTAACTTTGTTCTTTGTCAGAGGTTCTCAATCGGACATAAATCCTTATCTGTAGCATAATAGAGGGATTCTACCAGAAGAAAAACAAACCTCCTTTTTTGACGCTGTCCTTGCCTGTGTCCATCTATACCACCTGACAGCGGAACTAACACAAGTCAAAATGGGAGAGGTTGTATGAAGGCTTGGGGTTGACGGACAGGAATTTTCCAATAGGATTGTAATGGGTTGATAACTCTGAAGACCTTTTCCCAGAATCGTAGGTTTAGAGAATTAGGGATCTCAAGAATGATTAGTCCAAAAAGAATTCTGCTTGGCTGGATGGTACTGGGTTTGCTATCAGGATCGCTGGTGGTTCCTCTGCTGGCCTCGGGTGAAGAGGTCGCTAAAGAAAGTGCCCTGGCGGAGGCAATATCAGAAGAGACACCGGATCTGGTACTCACACAGTTAGAAGTTCCCCGCAACCCGAAAGCCAAGAAAAGAACATCTATAACGGTGACCGTAGCCAACATGGGGGAGGAAAATTATCCCACCGCGGTCAGCTCCGTCACCGTCAGTGTTCACTTCGGTGGTGCGCAAGTACTTTTTGAGCTTCCTCTTTTGGAGGCAGGTGAAGAGATTTCAAAGGATATAAGGTTCACCTTTGCTTCCGGTCGGTGGTACGATATTGTGGCCATTGTCGATCCCCACAATGAGATCGAGGAATCCAACGAGGATAACAATCAAATTAGCCAGAGAGTAAAGGTCTCCCGAGCCGAGAAATCGCCACCGAGAGCCGTGCCAGAAGAGGACAAGGGTGGTTGCGGCTGTGGTGGATAGATCTTAAATTACTGGAAGTATCTTCAAGTTTTTCTGGGTTTGGCCAGAATTTCCCTGATTTCCAGGCTAAGAAAAGCCCGGGCATAGGCCGGTTTTATTACTACGGCCGTATCAGCTCCCTCCCCGGTTCCGGCTAGGGCAATGACTTCTCGCTCCACATTGATGGCCCCACTCTCTGCCGCCATCAAGACAATCTCCACGCAGACTTTCATCCCTTGAGAGAATCGGTATAAGGTCTCCCGGACAACCGCATTAAAAGCTACTACCTGTTTATTTATAGCCAAAGCATTATTGACATCGTCCCCCAGAGCATGCAGAGTAGTCACTACCGTCGCACCCCGGGTTTGTAATTGGTGGCGAACCTTATCTTCCATGATCCAGCCTTCTTTTTCAAAGGCCTGGGAGATGGTCACCACCACGATTTTGCTGTTCAGCTCTTGAAAGGCATCCAGTACTTGGTACGCAGTTCCACCATGAGTTGAAGCCACCACTATTTGATCAATGCTCAACTCCTTAGCTCTCTGATAAGCAATCTCTATAGTCCGTTCTGTATTCTTAGATCCCGCTTCCTCAAAGTAGTAAATTACTTTCTCCATAAGAAATGCCTCCTTTTGCTTTCTCTTGAGTTTACCTCAGTTTCATTCCTTCTCTAAAGATAATTACTTTAGGCAACTCTTTTAAAACACAGATTCAGCTTTTGTGCTTTGGTGTCTATTACTTCCCCTCCAAGAAATATTTTTTCTCTTTGTACAAAGATCAAAAAGCAGTTTTTAGCTTCCCGGAAGTTGATACCATTATTCCACCCACACTGATCATCCTGGACTTATGTATTTCCTTTTTTCACTGATCTGTTAGAATTATGGTGATGTTAACATCGCTGCTTACAAATGTCAATTTAATTCAAATCTCCGAATTGGAGGAAAAAGTGGAGAAAAAGCGCTTGGGGAAAACAAATCTGATGGTGAGTCCAGTGGCAATGGGGGGTATTCCCATCATGCGTCTGGAGAAAGGTAAGGCAGCAAAGGTTGTTGAGGAAGTTCTGGACCTGGGAATTAATTTTGTTGACACGGCCTGGGCCTATCAGGACAGTGAAGAGAAAATTGGTCTCGCCCTCAAGGGAAGAAATCGCCACCAAGTGGTGATAGCCTCAAAATCACAGGCAGTTGACCAGAAAACCCTCATTCAGCATCTAGATGAAGGTCTCACAAGACTGGGTACCAGTTACTTTGATGTATACCAACTACATAACGTCTCCTCGGACGGAATCGATACCGTTATGGGTCCAGGAGGAGCTTATGAGGGCCTTTGTCACGCGATGGATCAAGGAAAAGTAAAATATCCTGGTTTCAGCACCCATGACCGGCGAGTGGCTGTAAAGCTACTGAATACCCACAAGTTTGCCGTTATGCAAATTCCGGTGAACTTCATCGAAACCGAGTTCCTGGAGGAAGCTGTTCCACTGGCCGAAAAGCTCAATGTGGGAATAATCGCCATGAAACCAATGGGAGGAGGGCTCTTAGAAGATGCCAATCTTGCCCTTAGATACCTCATGCAATATGAATCTTTGGTTCCGGACCCAGGCATAGAAAAAGTGGAGGAAATGGAGGAAATAATCGGGATAGTGGAAAATCCACGACCTATTACTGATGAGGAAAAACAGAGGATAGAAGATATCCGTCGGAAGTTAGGACCTCATTTTTGCCACTGGTGTGATTACTGCCAACCCTGTTCAGAGGGAATAACTATTAGCTTGGTCTTAAACGTGAAGAGTTTAGCCAAGCGGACCCCTTTGAGACGTCTAATCAGTAAATTCGGCTCGGCTATTGAAAAAGCTGAGGAGTGCAGTGAATGTGGAGAGTGTCTGGAGCGCTGTCCCTACAAGCTGGCTATCCCGGAACTTCTCAAAGAGAATCTGGCCTACTATAGGGAATTAAGAAAGAAAATGCGCTATCTCGATTAGCAAGTTAGTGTTTGCTGTTCCAGATCAGGCCATTATCTTCCCTGCAAGCTGAGCGAGAATTATATATAGTTAGCTTACGTTGATCTACAGTCCGAAGGGAGAGTTTAAACGGTATCTCAGGCTGTCCAAGGAGACCATCGATGAGGTCTTCTCCTTCTGCCAATCGGTTGGTTTGCCTACCTCATTTGCCCAGATAGGGCTTTCCTCTATTTCGGATGAGCAGCTCATGAGAGTGGCAGAGGCAGCCTGCGCTGACGGGGAGACTATCCACAATGAGCCCGTACCTGTTACCCCGACCATGGCTTTCTCTGCCCTCAAGACTGTCGATGCTCACCCTGCCCTGCCCAGAGTTCTCTATCTAAATAGCGGTATTGCAAGGCTTCAGAAATATGAAAAGAATGGATCTAAGATTGCGAATAAAAGAACTTGCTGCTCATTTGAGCGTTACTCCAGATACAATCATAAACTGGGAGCTGAGAGGTGTCAAGCCGAGCAAGGAGAATTTGGAAAAAGCAAAAGGATTTTTCAGGCAGATAAATTGACAGATGACCTTTGCATTGATATAATCCAATTTTGTAAAAGTTCTGGCGAACATATTTACATCTTGGATTCAGACATGGGAGTCCAACCAGGTATTTTGGGCACATTGGTTGATACTATAAGAGAAGGAAAAAGGATAGGTATTGTTGATCCACGCCTGCTCTACCCCTAAGGTTTAGTGCAACCTTCCTGTAAAAGATTGCCTACGGTGAAGGTAAAGCTTTGCAAATTCTTGCCGTTCAGAAGTACAAGAAGATCTGCGGAGAAGGATGAACTCTATGGTCGTGAAATTTATGGTAAAGAGTTTAACCAGACCATAGAAATCAATTATTGCATCTCAGCAACTTGGCTAGTTAATCGGGAAGTCACCATAATTAAATTAAACATTTGGAGTTTCCGTGATACGCCCAGAAAAAGTCTCGTTGAATATCTATGGTAGAACGATCCAAATTTCTAGCCAAAACAAGCTCATATTGGAAGAGATTCGTAGAGACTTTTCCTTTTTTCTCTCCGGCGAAAGCAAAACTCCTGATTTTACTATATGGGCTTATCTTGATAGCATTCCTCGTAAGAAATTTTCCCCGTTTTATCTATTAATGAAGACGCGGTACTTTGTCTGTTATGAAATTGGTGCGGTCAAACATGTGTATTACAGCTTTGATGACTATGTTCGATACGATTATAAGAGAAATTTTACAGAGGTTTATTCAGAGGATTTATCTCGACTTCATGAGCTGGTCTATATGGTACTGCGTTCAAAAATTGGGGAATTAATGGAAGAAATCGGACTCTATAGAATTCATGCTCTCGCATTCTCCTATCAGAAAAAAGGAGTACTTTTTATCGCTCCGATGAGAGGGGGGAAAACCACACTGGCATTGAGTCTTTTGAAATCTTTTCCCATTAAACTTCTTTCAGATGAAGTCCCTCTACTGGATAGTCAGTGTAGACTTTATCCATTTCCTCTCCGCATCGGGATCTGGCCTGGTACCTCCCTCCCTTTTTCCTCTGGTGAGCACTTGAATATAAGACGTTTCCAGAATCGCAAGTATGGGGAAAAAATCTTGATTGACATCGATTTTTTTAAGGACAAAGTGGAGAAAAATCCTATTAGACTTTGCTGTGTTTTTATAGGTAAGAGGTCAAAGAATGGAGAAGAAAAATGTTCAATTCGGAAAACCAATCTATTCATATTACTCCACGTCCTGATCGTCAATCTGATACTGGCAATAGGAGTATGCCAGGTAAAAGAATACTTTATTAAAAGAAGTCTCTGGGATTTTCGGAAGAAGGTTTCAATTGTTTTAGCAAGAGTATATCTTTGTCTAAAAATTATCGTGAATTACACACCATTTGTTGTCAATCTGGGAAGTGATTCCAAGAACAATGCTCAAACCATCATGGATTTTTTAAGAACATTTCCTCATCCAAAAATGTAAATATACTCGTTCTCTTCGCAAAAAGCACCAGGATAGTTTCTTGAGAAAGAAAGTTAAATGTAGTAGTGATTTCCAGTTATTCAAAGCTTCAGGTCCACGAGAGCAATCTGCTTCTCATAAAGTATGCGGCTCATCACCTGCAAAGATAGTGGATACCTTAGGTCTACGAAAAAACCTTCTCAAGACTATTTTTATTAGGAACTTAGCAAAGTAGAAAAATTCGTACCTTAAGGAAAAAGGTGTATTGCAGGACATTCTGCAGGTTGGACAGATACACTTTTTTGCTTTTTTTCTAAGTTCCTCAGTTTCATCTGAATACCAGATTTTGTCAATGGCACTATTATGCACATTACCATAAACCAGAGATTCATTAGCGCATACGAATAAGTCCCCTTCGGGGGCCATAATGAGCGAATGATAAAGTAATGCGCAGGGGATCCTTCTCTTTTCTCCCCGAATTGTGCGAAAATAATCTTGCCAGAGAACAACGGTTGATAATTTTATAGTGTGCTCTATTTGATGACTAAAGAAGTCTTTTAATACCCTTAACTGGTCATCGCTTGGCCTAAGATGTTCTTTGAAATCCTTCTCATTCCCTAAACCCTGAACCACGGGACCAAAAGTAATTGGTAGTTCCATCTTTCGGGCAAATTTAGATATTTGTGGCAAGTCACTCACGTTCAATTTCTGAACCACACAGTTAAGACAAATGCCAAATTGGGAGTTGAGTTGCAAGTTCTTTAGCACTTTGATAGTTTCATTTACTCTATCAAAAGCCCCGGGAACCCTTCTTATCCTTTCGTGAGTATCTCCATATCCATCCAGGGAAACCTCTACAGCAAACTTTTTCAATCGAGAGTAAGCAGCAAGATCTAAAATATCCTTCACTCTCTCTCCCACAACGGATGGCTCCAAGCCATTGGTAATAAGCCACACCTGTTTAATTCTCGGATTAGAATCCAGAATCACCTGAACAATTTGAGGCAGATCCTCTCTTAGTGTAGGCTCTCCTCCGCTGAGAATAACTGTCTCCAGACGGTTCAATAAAGGATTGGTAAAAATCTCTTGAATCTCACTAAGCGATGGCTCTTTACCAGGCTTTGTCTTCCAGATTGAGCACATGATGCACCTGGAGTTACACTTACGAGTTATCCCTAAGGTAAAAACTACGGGTTTAGGGATGAGAATATGCCCAGCGCAATAATACTTTACCCCTGTGCCGATAAAAAGTGGCAATCTAAGTATGTTCTTTCTTACTATTTGGTCTACTCCTTTATCTATGCTTTCCCGTCTATTCCCCATATTGAACCGATACCTCTCCATTTTTTCTCCGGAGTATGTTTTTTCCCAACAGTAATCTGAAAAATTTAGCAAAATGTCGGGGTTTAACTCGTCTTCTTTCCAGTATGAATCGAAAAACATATCTGGGGTTCAATACTGCAGCTCTCAAAATTCTATTCTTCCACCTCTCTATTTCTTCTCTGGATAGGTAAAGGGTATCTAATATGGGGTAGGAGGAGTTTACATAGTCATCAATACCTAAATCCCTTTTTAGAAGACCCAGATCTTTGCATTCCTTATAGAGAAGTGTTCCCTTCCACGGCCTTAACTGCCTCATAATGACTGAGGGTATGGGGACATTTCTCAAAAATGCCATAATCTTTGACAGGGTTTCGTCGCTATCCCAAGGCAAACCTATTTCAAATGATGGTATGGGAATCATCCCCGCTTTTCTGATGTTTTCTACAGCTGCTTTCAGTTCTTCGGGGGTGGTGCTTATTTTTATCTTTTTCCCAATCTCGGCATCCAAGGTAGGAGTATAGAATAGTATGTCATGACAGCCGGCTCTTTTGACTTTTCTAAGTATTTCAGGACTAAGGCAGTGCCCTATTCTTGCATCTGTCCTCCAGGAGACCTTTATTTCTCTGGCGATTAATTGGTCACAAAATTCTCCTATCCATTTGGGATCGTCCATCATAGCTGGGTCTATGATTAGAATTCTCCTAATACTTTTAGAAATAGTTTCTATTTCCGAGACTACATCTTGAACCTTTCTTCTCCTCGGCCCCGATCTGCGATACATGCAAAGAGAATGTGGCATGGGACAACCTCTTGCTGGTACAATGACCGCTGATTCGTACTCTTTCAAAGACACTGTTTCTAGGATTTTCGAACATGACCCAAGGTGCTCCAGATTAGGCAAAAAGGGCATCCGTCCAGTATCCATCAATTGCGTATCTTTTCTATAGATGATACCGGGGAAGTCCGGATATTCATTTTGTTCCCATTTGGAAAGGAGTTTGTCAAGGACTATTTCCCTTTCCCATAATCTTACTGAAACATCTATAAAACCATATTTTTGCATGACCTCCATCTCAAAACCATCGTGGGCATCATTAAGAATCATTACCGTCTTTTTCCCTTCTTCCTTGGCCCTTTTCAGCCACTTAATATCCTCGTAGAAGCTATGGAGAGTACATACCCAGACTACTACTACCTGGTACTTATTAAGAGATACATGTCCACTTTTTTTAGTATCCAACGCTTCTACATCTTTTCCTCTTTTTCTAAGATAAGCAGTGGCCAGGTAGATCTGACTGGGAAGGAAATCTGTTACCATAGTCCCCATTCCATATTCCTCCCTGCAAATGTAGAACCCCTCCCAATACTTCGGTGGATTAAGTAGCAACGTTCTCAAGATCCTTTACCTCCTATCTCCCCCCGAGAGGGAGAAGTTCAGCCATTACCCAGGGAAAATCAGTGTGTTTGGCAGTGATCGCCCGAACCAAATCAATTTTGACATCCTTAAGAGCTTGGAAGATGGGTAAATGGGAAACATGTGTTACCCCTCCACAGCCAACAATTACGCCCTTAAGTATATTTTACTCCTCCATTTTATTCCCTTGAATGTCTGAAAAAAATCACCCACGAGATTTTCATATCCTTTCACCTAATACCTTTCCTGTGAGGTAAATAAACTGGTCTCCATTGACTAACCATGCCATGGCAGGTTTTGCAAAAATCTGGTAACGGTAAACACTTATCGACAAAAATTTTCCTTTTCTGCTGAAATGCAGAATTATTCCATACCTCTTTATCTGCAAAGACATTGCCATAACTTTTTTGAGGTACTATTTCACAGCAGGGAGAGACATTTCCATTAGCATCTATGGACAACATGCGAAAAGGTCGATCACATCTCTTGTCATCATATTTTCGCTTATAAACTCTTAGCATAATCACTTTTAGATTTGATTTAGGACTAGGAACGCTCTTAATAACCTTTATCACATCAGCATCATCATCGTACAGACATTGATCCCGTGAAAAGCCGGGTATACCGCAAGGAATAAGATTAATGAAACTGACTTCATCAACCCCCAGATCTTCTGCCAATTTTACCATATCAGGGATACTTTTGTAATTTGTTTTCATGCAGATATAACTTACTCTTATTCGGAGCCCCTTGTTATGTTCATTACGCTTCCATACGAGTTTGGATATATCCTCAAGAAGCGTGTTATAGGTGTGGTCTGACCCTCCATGCAATTGAAAGAATTCGTCGCTATCGCAGGCATTTAGGCTTATGTTCAAATGCGATAAAGGGGAATGGGTAACTTCCTCCAGCATCTCATGTAAAACAAGGCCATTCGTTGGTATCCTTGTTCTCATTCTGTGCTTGTGGGCATAATCGATCATTTCGAAGATATGGCTGTGCAGAAAGGCCTCACCACCGCCACCTAATTCGACCTCTACTGCATGGCTAAATCTGCTTATTATGCACTTAAAGACATCCATAGACATATCATTGAACTCAAGTGAGTAATTACTCAGTCTATGTGGGCCATGATAAGGACAAAACTTACAACTTAGGTTACACCTATTAGTTATAAACAGGAGCAAGTAAGGAGGGTTATATTTTAGATATTTTGAATTAAACCCTCCAAGTTTACACATCTTATACTTAGCTAAATTCTGTAACTGAAGGAAGGTGTGGTTCTTAAGAAGCGATATCACTCTCTTGGGAAAGCTACTCGTTCTTCCTAAAAGTAAATCAAGTTTGGCTTTCATCTTTTGACATAGCTAACTTTTGCACAAAAATTTTTTCATGGCCAAAAAAACTATTTTTTGAAAGATTTTCGGCGGTAATATCATATAAACCTTCGGTATTTTCTACTGACTCCTCCTTTACTAACTGCAAAGGGTGTAACTATGCCTCGAAGATCAAAGGTAGTATTTTCCCCCCTAGGAGAGTGGTGATAAAGTAGTTTTTTGTAGAGGTTTCATTTATGAAACTTGCTTTAATA
>AQRW01000091.1 GCA_000402295.1 Candidatus Aerophobus profundus SCGC AAA252-L23 | reverse complement strand
TAGTTACCATTACTATTCTGGACCGTTTGTTTCTCTGATTTTGCCACCGAATCAGAAATTTCAGCCGGAATAGTCTTTTCTAAGTTTACCAAATTTCAACCTCTCGTCAACTAACTTTGGCAGAATGTCAGATACAAAGGGGATGCTTCTCTTTTTCCCCAGAAGAATTTGACACAGTTTTTGAAAAGCCTATAATTTCTGTAAATTCAACCTGTCCGATTATATTAACACAAAGAAACCTGGGAATAATTAATTCTTAAGCATTTAACGGGTAGGAGCGACTTCAGTCGCCCAGAGAAGGAGCAAAGGAGCTCGTACCTTATGGAAAGAAGCCAAGACTGGATGGATGAAGCGAAGGGAGATTTAGAGCACGCCAAAAGTGATGTGGCCGGAAGCTACCACAATTGGGCTTGTTTTTCAGCTCAACAATCGGCAGAGAAGGCAATAAAAGCAGTCTTTCAGAAAATGGGTGCCGAAGCCTGGGGTTATTCCGTGGCTGATTTGCTCCGGGAGCTCTCTTCAAAAGTTAAGGTTTCAGAAGAACTAATGACCCGGGCTTTGGAACTGGACAAAGCTTATATCCCCACCAGGTATCCTAACGCCCATCCCTCCGGCTCCCCCCGTCAAAGATATACCAGAGAAGAGGCAGAGAGGCTCATCCAATATGCCCAAAAAATCTTTAAGTTCTGTTCAGGTCTTCTATCCAAAATATAACAGAGAAGAGATTGTTCAGAAAATCACCGCTAGCCTGGGTCATCTGAAAGAGCAACTTCCCCTCTTGCTGGTAGTCTTGTTTGGTTCTTATGCCCGGGGAAATTATACCGTAGCCAGTGATGTTGACCTTTTAGTTATCTATCGAGGTGCGGAAGAAACAGACGCTTATGCCCTGGTCAAAAAAACACTCAGTATTCCCCGCCTGGAGCCCCATGTGTACGCTCAAGGGGAATACGAGAAGATGAAAGATACTATCAAAAGAATGGTAAGTGAAGGAATCATTCTTTACCAGAGAGAAGATTGAGAGCACGCTTCTCCGCTATTGAGCCGATTAAACAAAATAAGCTAAAACGCTAAATTCATTCAGCCAGCAAATTGATCAAGCAAATCAGCTTATTGACACTTCTCCACTTTTTTGTTACTATTGCCCCGTGATAGTAAGTTTTCCTAAAAAAATGTGGCACTACTTATTTGTCATTGCGAGGAGCGCAGCGATGAAGCAATCTGGTTTTGGTTGTTGCTGCTTACTCATTGGTTGTATCGGTCTTCGACGGAATAGACTAAACAGACTAAACAGACTAAATAGACAGGATAGACCAAATGAGCCCGAGATATGACGTAGCCGTGGTAGGAGGAGGACCTATCGGTTCTTATACCGCCTATCAACTGGCTCAGGCCGGTTTTCAAGTAGCTCTTTTTGAGAAAAATGAGCAGGCCGGCCAGGAAACAGTTTGTGCCGGTATTATAGGTGTAGAAGCCTTCCAAAGGTTTCACCTTCCCAGAGAAACCATTGTTTCCGAGATAAAATCTATAGCCTTTTACTCCCCTAAGGGTCTTTGCGTCAGGTACGCCCCGGAAAAGCCCTTTGCCTATCTGACTGACCGACCCCTATTTGACCAAAAAATTATGGACTATGCCCGAGAGGCTAAAGTGGATATTTATCTGGGCCGAGAGGTGGAGAAAGTCCAGGTAAAGGAAGATTATGTCAAGCTAAAAGTTAACCCCTCCCCCCTTTCCCCTGAAATAAAAACCCAGGTGGTCATTTTGGCTACCGGGGCTAATTATCAACTCCATTCCTCTTTGGGCTTAAGCTCTCCTTCTTTTCTGGCCTACGGAGCTCAAACTAAAGTAAAAATGAAAGAAGTTGGAGAGGTGGAGGTCCACCTGGGAAATCACCTGCCGGCGGGCTCTTTCGCCTGGGTGATCCCTTCCGGCCGTCAGTACAGTCGCATAGGGATGTTGACGGAAGACAAGGCTAAGGAAAACCTGGAGAGACTACTCCAAGAACATTTCAGCCAGAGACTTCTGGATAACCATCCGGAAATTCGGCAAAGAACAACAGCTCAAGGATTTGTGGGAAAAATAGTCTCCCGAAGGGTTCTGGCTGTGGGGGAAGCGGCCGGACAGGTAAAAACCACTTCGGGTGGGGGTATCTTCTACGGACTTATTTGTTCCCAGATACTCACTCAGGTACTTAAAGAAGCCTGGGAGAAGAAGAATCTAACCGAAAAAAAATTGCTTGATTATCAAAAATTATGCCAGGCCAAAATCGGAAGAGAGCTAAAAATGGGCCTCCATATTAAAAGAATCTGGAACAGACTGAAAGATAAAGATATTGACCGGCTCTTCCGGGTAATTCAAAAGAGCCTGGGAGAGATAATTAAAGACCCGGTTGATTTTGAATATCATTCTTCCTCCATCACCCTGGGGCTAAATCTTCTCAAGACGCACCTACCTACCCTATTACACCTAAGATAAGCCTCTTACTTACTCTCAGCTTCTTTACAGAAGTTAAGACTTCCTATACCCTGAGAGAAAAATTACTGACTACTGGGTGGCTATGTTCAGCAGGAAAGCACGTCTATTAACCATTTTGTCTTTAGCTCATTTTGTAGTGGACTTTTATTCTCTTCTCCTACCTATCTTCATCCCGGTGCTGGTTCGTCTGCTGGGAATATCTTACTTTCAGGCCGGTATCCTCATGGCCAGCGTGGCAGTGATGGGTACAGTATTGCATCCGGCCGTTGGCTACTGGGCGGACCTTTATCGAAAAAGGGTAGCTTTCATTGGTCTGGGTTTTCTCCTCTACGCCCTGGGAGCGGTTATACTGAGCCTGAGCCAAGGATTTTATCTCCTCCTCTTATCCTCTCTTTTCATTGGTCTGGCTAACACCACCTACCATCCTCAAAGCACCAATCTGATCGTCAAAGAGTTTCAGAGAAAAAGTCAAGCCCTGGGCATCCACGGAGTGGTAGGTCAATTGGGAAGATTTGTCGCCCCCATGCTCATTGCTCTGCTTATCTCCCGTCTGACCTGGCGAGTAGCGGCCTTGACCTTAACCCTTCCTGCCCTACTGGCTCTCCTTCTAACTCAATCGACCTTGAAGGAACCGAAAGAAAAAGGGGAAAGGGGACTTATTAAAGCTATTAGGCCATCTATTATTCTTCTTATTGTCATTATGGGTTTGAGAGGGGCGATATCTCAGGGAATAATGACTTTTCTTCCCTCATTTCTGGTAGACACAGGCTCCTCCCTTAATAGAGCAGGTGCTTTAACGGGAGTGATGCTAGGGGCGGGTCTAATTGCTCAACCTCTCGCCGGCGGATTAGGTGATAGAATATATAAAGGGAAAATAATCTTTTTCAGCCTGGCCGGACTGACCGGGTTTTTCCTTCTTTTCCTGCTTCTGATAATGCACCCCCAGTCGAGTTCTTCCAGTTACTCTCTCTGGCTGACCCTACTTCTACTGGGTATGGGCTTTTGCATCTTTGCTACCTTTCCCATTGGCCTGGCTTTCTCCGCTGAGCTCACCCGGGGAGAAAGAATAGGAACCTCGGTAGGAGCGGTGACCGGAGGCGGCTTAATTATTTCCACGGCTGCTTTACCCGTAACTGGATATCTCATCGATAGTTTCGGCTTTATCCGAGGATTTACTTTTTTGGCCATACTCTCCTTAATAGCTACCCTTCTCAGTACCTCCTATCTAAGATCTCGGTTCCCCAACTCAAGGTAAGTAAAAGGGGGGACGGTTCTCTTGTCCTTGAAGAACACATATTCTCCTTGACACCATCTCTTCTCCTGCTATACTCCTCTTTGAAAACTAAGCTATTATCCGAAAACAACCCCCGTTCCACCAGCTCCGAGGAGTACACCAAGGCAATGCCGGCAAGATATGAGGACTGGCTCAGGCAGGCAAAAAGAGATTTAGAACAGGCAGTTCATTCGCAGCGAGATGGCTTTTACGAGTGGGCCTGCTTTATCTCTCAGCAGGCTGCCGAAAAGGCAATAAAGGCTCTTTATCAAAAAATTGGGGCGGTGGCCTGGGGACATTCGGTAAGTGCTCTATTAGCCAATCTGCCCGGTGAGGTTCATCCTCAGCCTGGACTGATAGACAAAGCCAAACAACTGGATAAACACTATATTCCTCCTCGCTATCCCAACTCCCACCCCTCCGGTGCACCCCTGGACTATTACACCAAAGCTGAGGCAGAAGGAGCAACCAGATATGCCCAAGAAATCATCTCTTTCTGTGAAAATAACATATTTTAATAAGCAGGCAGTAGAAGAAGCACTCAGGAAGTATCTTTCTGAACTAAAGGAAAGGCAGCCTCAGATAGAAAAGGTTATTCTCTTTGGCTCCTTTCTTCAAGAGAGAAGCATCCCCGGAAGTGACCTGGACCTTTTGCTGGTTTTGCGTGCGTCATCTCTTCCTTTTCTGGAAAGAATCCCCCACTATATGCCTTCCTCCTTCCCGGTAGGGGTAGATGTATTTCCCTATACCCAAGAGGAAATTACCAGAATGATTAGGGAAGGAAATCAATTCTTGAAACAAGTCTTGGAAAAAGGTAAACTACTTTTTTCTCGTTCCCAACATTCCTAACCGCCTTTCAACCGACAACCGATCAACTGATTGACCGACTCAACCGATTAACTGACTTCTTCGGAACATAGAACGCCGAAGCAGATTCCTTATTTGTCATTACGAGGAGCGTGAGCGGCGTGACAATCTAAGTTTCTGTTATTTTTGACTCAATGACGTAAAGACTGAACGGACTTCTTGACAGTCATTGTTTAGGATTTGCCTTTCCTTATCCCTTCTTTCAGACACTCTACCACGTAATCAATTTCCTTTTCTCTTAAATTGCCATAAAAGGGCAAGGCAATAGTACGGGCAGCCACACCTTCGGTCACCGGAAAATCACCCTCCTGGTACCCCAACATCTTCCGGTAGAAAGGTTGTAGATGAATGGGGGCAAAGTACGGTTTACACTCCACCCCTTTTTTTCTCAGATAAGTAATCACTTTATCCCTCTGGATACCCCTGATTAGCCTGACTACATAGACAAACCAGCTCATTTGACTCACATAGGGAGCCACCCAAGGAATTTCTATCTCCTTCATCTGAGCAAGTTTTTCTTCATATTCCTGGGCCACCTTAGCCCTTTTTTCCAGAATCTCCTCGATTCTCTCCATTTGGACACAGCCCAGGGCCGCCGAAAGTTCATCCAGGCGGTAATTATATCCCAGTCTTTGGTGTTCAAACCACCCTGCCCCTTTTCCTCTGCCTTGATTGCTCATACTGCGACAAAGAGTAGCCAATTCTTTACTATCAGTTACAATGATTCCTCCCTCACCAGTGGTAATTTGCTTATTGGGGTAAAAACCAAAAATGGCCGCTTCTCCCCAGGCCCCGGCCTTCTTTCCCTTGAATTCTGAACCCAGAGCCTCAGCTGAGTCCTCAACTAATCTCAGGTTATAACGCCGGGCAATTTCTTCTAGTCTATCCCACCGGGCCGGATGACCAAAGACATCCACCGCCAGAATGGCCTTGGTCTTCTCGGTAATAGCTTCCTCAATCTTCTCTACCTCAATGTTTAGAGTTACTTCTTCTATATCCACAAAAACCGGCCGGGCCCCTTCAAACAGCAGACAGTTAGCCGAGGAAATGAAACTAAAAGGAGTAGTAATCACCTCATCCCCCGCACCAATCCCCAGAGCCCGCACAATCAAATGCAGAGCACTGGTGCCACTGTTTACCGCTACCGCATAGCGACAACCCACATACCGGGCTATCCGAGCCTCAAATTCACCCAGCCTGGGCCCCAAACTCAAGCTGGTACCACAAAGAACCTGGTTTACATACTTCCGCTCCCTCTCGGTAATGTCCGGAGCGGCCAATGACACCTGCATCCTCTTATCAGTTGACCTCAACTGTCCCTCCTTTTACCATTGCCGGTTCTCCCAAGGAGAACGTAGCCATCTCTCTGTATCACCCGGGTAGGGGAGGCTTTAGCCTCCCAGAGAAGTGCCCGCGACGTGGCAATCTCTCTGTATCACCCGGGTAGGGGAGGCTTTAGCCTCCCAGAGAAGTGTCCGCGACGTGGCAATCTCTCTGTATCACCCGGGTAGGGGAGGCTTTAGCCTCCCAGAGAAGTGCCCGTGACACGGACATCCCGCCTCCTCTTGTCATGGCGAGCCTGCCGAAGGCAGGCGTGGCCATCTGGTTTTAGTGAGTTGTTAGTTATTAGTTATTGGTTATTAGTTGTTAACCATATGAACCAGAGGAACCAAATAGACCATAGCAAATGTGCAAGTGGCTTGCAAGTCTTCAAGGAAGAGGATGCGAAGAGTACTGATGGGCACTCCCCGCTTGACACATCTGCCGTCTTCTCTTTGACAGCATCTCTCCTTCTGCTATATTTTCCCTTAAGCCGTCAATGAGCAGTCTCTAAGAAGAAGTCTGTCAAAAAAGACACGGTAGCCGCAGCTTTCAAGCTGCGCAAAGAGGTTACGGTAGCCGCAAGTTTTAACTTGCGCAAATAAACGCAGGCTAAAAGCCTGCGACTACCATTCTTTTCCTGCAAAAGTTTTAACCCTACTAGTTTGGTCCTTGGAAGGTTAATATGTTCACTTCACTTCGCCAAAGAATAAGGAATAAGAAAGCCCGAATTGCTGTAATAGGCCTGGGATATGTGGGTCTTCCCCTGGCTGTACAGAAAGCTAAAGCTGGATTTAGTGTTATCGGCATTGAACGTAAAAAAGAAAGAGTAAATATGGTCAATGCCGGCAAAAGTTACCTTCTGGACATCGTGGATGATGAGCTTGAGAAGGTAGTAAAGGAAGGAAAGCTCCGAGCCACAGAAGATTTTTCCTCGGTGGCGGAGATCGATGTCATTTCTATTTGTGTTCCTACTCCCTTAACTAAAAACAAGGAGCCGGATACCCAGTATATAGAAGCTGTTACTGACAAAATACTTCCCTACCTTCATCAGGGTCAGCTCATTATTCTGGAATGCACCACTTATCCAGGGACTACTGAAGAAATAGTGCTTCCCAAAATAGAGAAGGTAGGCCTTAAGGTAGGAAAAGACATCTATCTGGCTTACTCTCCGGAAAGAATAGACCCGGGAAGCAAAAACTACCACCTTAGTAACACTCCCAAAGTGGTGGGGGGCATAACTCCAGAAGGTAGCCAGTTGGCAAAAGCGTTATATCAGGAGATAGTTAAAGAAAAGATACATATAGTTTCTTCTCCCAAAGTTGCGGAGATGGAAAAACTTCTGGAAAACGTCTTCCGGAATGTTAACATTGCTCTGGTTAATGAACTGACTATTCTTTGTCATCGCATGGGAATAAATATCTGGGAGGTAATTGAAGCAGCTAAAACCAAACCCTTTGGCTTTATGCCCTTTTATCCCGGCCCCGGACTGGGTGGCCATTGCATTCCGATAGACCCTTTTTATCTGGCCTGGAGAGCTAAGGAGTACTCCTTCAATACCCGCTTTATTGAGCTGGCCGGAGAGATAAATGATCGAATGCCCTATTACATCACCGAAAGAATTACCAAAATCCTAAATGAAGAAAAGAAATGCCTTAAGGGAGCCAAGATTCTTATCCTGGGAGTAGCTTACAAAAAAGATGTAGGAGACTTAAGGGAGTCCCCGGTCCTAAAAATAATCACTCTTTTAGAAAAAGAAGGAGTAAATATTCAATACAATGACCCTTATGTTCTTAGTTTTGTCTTAAAGAACCAGGAATACTATTCCGTGGAATTGGATGAGGCTACACTCAGGAAACAGGATCTGGTTTTGATTACTACTGATCATAGCTGCTACGATTACGCCAGAATAACCGCCTGGGCCAGATTAATCTTTGACACACGTAATGCTACCAAAGACTTAAAGGCTAATAGGGAAAAGATCAATCTTCTCTAATTAGCTTTCCTTTTGGCCTTCTTGGCCTCATAATGTTCCTTTATCTCTTCAGGGGAAAGGGCCTGGCTGTAAATCACTACTTCGTCGATGAGACCGTTGAAATAAGAGCCCCCACTAGTGGGTCTGCAGCCGATATAGAGATCATAGGATGTCTGTAAGGCGAACTGTCCAATATTTCCGCTTGCCACCAATTCTCCATTCCTATAGAGCTTCCCATAAGTTCCATCATAGACAACAGCAATATGCTGCCAACCAGTGGTTATAACCCCAGAAGCCTCAAGGGCGTGAGATCTTCCTCCAGTGTCGAAGAAATTAACGAATAAATTTGACCAACGCTTATGTTGCCACACGTGAATCCCAAAATGAGTACCGTCGCTGTACTCTAAAATTGGATGAGAAATGTTATCCTCTTTGGGATTAATCCAAGTCTCAAGTGTGATTCTATTTTTTGTGTCCAAAGACGCGCTCCCATCAATTTTCACCCAATTATCCTTTCCATTAAACGACAGAGCAGAGCCACTTACTCCGTCAGTCCACTCTGCTCCATGAATTACCCCCTGATTTCCGTAGAGAGTGCTATCATGCACAACAGAACCTGTCCTTTCATCAAAGTGCAACAGCAGCCGAGTAGGTGTTTTCATCTCAAAGATAGCTACTTTGTGTTCTAACTCCTTCAGTCTTTTCTCAAGAATATCTAAAACTCTTTCAAAGTTGGCTATCGTTACCGTTGACTTCTCCTCTAACCTAACAATTCTTGTTTCAATTTCAGCCAGCCGCTCTTCTATAAATTTTCCCTGTGCTTCAGTTGCCATCCCCCAAATAATTGGCACTACAAAACAAACTGCCAAACCTGCCAAAAATATCTTCTTACCTAACATTCCCGCCTCCGTGTCTTATTTTTAGTAGTGTCAAACATAATCTATTCTTTTGGTAATTGGTAGGCGCAGGCTTTAGCCTGCGTTTATTTGCGCAGCTTAAAAGCTGCGGCTACCACTTTTCATTCAGGATAATTTCCTCCCCCTACATGATCCCTTTTTTTCTTTATCTATAATGTTCTCCCGGAATTCTTTCATAAAACGTTTGACACTACCCTATTTTTGAGATTTACCATGATACTTAAGTTCAATGTATGGCCTGTTAGAGAATTCCCTCCTCACGTCCTCTGATAATAACTTACGGTAAATTTCCGTAGTTGTCAACCTGTCGTGGCCCAACAGGCTTTTCAGAGCTCTGGTGGAGATTCCTTTCTTGATGCAGTTGACTGAGAAGGTGTGGCGTA
>AQRW01000090.1 GCA_000402295.1 Candidatus Aerophobus profundus SCGC AAA252-L23 | reverse complement strand
CAATGAACCGACACCCAACGACGTTGAACGTGCCATTCACTTCGATCACCGGATAAGAAGCGTTNNNGTGCTCGTCAATCCCCCCCATGATTTGAAGTTTGGGAAACTGCTTTCTGATTTCCACTACGTCCATTCCCGCTGCCAATTGATAGCCTGGTCGGGGGTGACATCGGATCTGCCTCAATCATCGATGATGTTTGGTTCATTTATGCGGGGTACAATGAACCGACACCCAACGACGTTGAACGTGCCATTCACTTCGATCACCGGATAAGAAGCGTTCCGGGAGCTACTGAGGGAGTGTGGCTGGACACACATCTACTCAGACGGACATCTCGAAGCCTCAGGTTTGATGGTCTTCCAGCAGTGGCTCCACGAAAATGGATTTGTTGATGAGATGATTTCAGTGGAAGACATCGTCGACACCAGGTTCATCGATTGAGCTGACCGGGAGGTTCCCAGGCGCATCCGGCTTGAGGCAACAAAAAAACATCTCTGAGGAGGGGAGAGTTTTCCCCACTTTGGCCGGGTCCACCCCTTTGATGCATTCGGGTGACGGTTTCTCAAAAAAGGATGCGGTCGGCGCTTCAGGCTTTCTTGACCCGGAGAGGCATGACCTTGCCGCTGCTACCAGGGAGAGAAGTCAGACGCTTCACCCGAATGGTCCCCGCCTGCTTCCAGATTATCGGAGTTGCTCGGACAACTTTCTTTACCTCCTGAAAGAAGACTTCCCTGATCGCTTCTTCGTTAATAGTTCCCAGCTCGGGATCGACCAGGATCGAGATTCGCGTAATACCGTCCCGGTTTTCTTCCTCCAAAACCTGATAGCTGGTAGCGTCTCCCCCACATCTTTGGGGGAGTACTTCCTCTATGATGCGCAATACGTCAGCTCCCATCAAAGTCATCCCCTCACTGGTGAGCTTAGAGAAACTGCGAATGTGGTGCAAGTGGGTGGTAAATCCCAGCTCCCCTAACAGGCAACCACAATCCCGTTTCTCTACCACTCCCTGGTCATCAATTTCGGCATTGAGCATTATCTTAGGTGAGGCGGCCACAAAGGAAGTAAAAAAGAAGGAGTTCACCGTCATCTGACTTCTCTCTACATAGCGGGGACACTGAATGAGGGCCAGTGTATCATCGAAGAGATGAACATCATCAATAGCTGATGGACAGGCACAGCCAGAGGCGATGTTTCCTAGCTCCGTACTGGCATAACCGGGAATCACTCGCGCCCCGGCTGCGGCAATACTTTTCAGTTTCGCCTCTGTCAGAGGCTCACCCCCCACGGAAAAGGTAACTCCTTGAAGATTAAGGTTATTTTTCAGGGCGGTGGCAGAAATTCTCGCCGCGGCACTGACAAAGGTCATGAAAAGACAGCAGGAATGAATCTGCAGCACATCTGAAAGCCACCGAGCGATGACCAAAGCCTGGCTCATATCTACAAGCTCTGGTCGGGGAAGAGGCATACCAAAAAGTCGGCCCATTAGAATAACGTAACTGGTCAACATTTTATTTCTGAGGGTTGGTCGGATACTTCTTTTGTCCACCGGTGAGAACCATCTCAGGGGAGTTTTTCCAATTTTGGCGTATCGCAAAAGACAGGCCATTCCCACCCCAGCCGGTAGTATCGGAAGCCAGAAGGCCACCGGCACTTCCAGAAGACCATGCGCCGCTAGTCTCAAGTTATAATACACGGCTCCTTCCCGGACAAAATCCAGGTCAATGGAGGCTCGAGTCCCCGCTCCCGTGGAACCACTGGTTCTAGCCTCATAGCAGCGAGACAGATATGGGTTATCAAAATCACCTTCCCGGAAATGGAAGGTTTTTCCGGAACGAATAACGGGTCTTCTTCCTTTGAACTCCTCAAAGGAGATATAGACCCCTTCCTCTTTGAGTTGATGTAAGGTGGGTTCAATACCTCTCTTCTTCACCATGGCCTCCAGATCCCCAAATTCACAGTGGGCGAGATAAAGCAATTTCAGGTAGGGACTGCTTTTATGGCCATAGATGGCTTTTTTCACGATAGATAAGAACGACTGTTCTCGGTGAGCCATCCTCCACCGGACGATCTTTTTCGCCTCATTCAAAGAGATCGTATCCTTGAAGAAACTTCTCAGGCCGGTAGTGAAGTACCAGTACTGTTTGGCTTTGGAGACAGGATGCACAGGAATTCATTCCTTACTCGGGGGCAAAACCCCCCTTTAAGAATAATTATAATGAAGAATACAGAGGAGTCAAAGTCATTAGCCAGAATTCCTCAAGAATTTCTGTTCCCAGAGTACCAACCTAGATTCCCGTTTCTAGTAGAAGACCTCTCATTGTCGCTGTCCCGGGTTGAATCAACAACTCTGAATAGCACAGCAGGGTAGAACCTCTTTACCCACTACCTTGCACCGGAGAATTCACAACTGGCTCCTGGTTCTCCTGGTTATTCTCTGAAAAAGGCGGTTCGGGCATCCATCTCGGACAAGAAATGGTCCAATTCCTGCTTGAACTGCTCCGCGGTGAAATTCCCCCTCAGGCCAATGTGGACCACCGCATTTCCGTTTCTGAGACAAGCATTGAGATCGCCAAAGGGGAACATGGATTCGGGAGTTTGAACTTGTGTCTTCAAGTGAACCACGTAACAGTTGTCGCCAAAGTCCCGGACATATAGCTCTATTCCCATCCGGGACAAGGTCTCTTCCAGGTACTTAAATTCCTCTTCGAATTCCTCTTGTAGTTCCTGGACTTGCTGGTGATGTAGTTTTTCAGTATCCCGGAGTTTTTCCTTGAGCTGGCCGACGGTCTCCTCTTGCTCCTGGCGAAACCTTTCTTCCGTTTCCCGGATACTCTCTTCTCGCTCTCGTTTCGTTTTTTCCATCCTGGTTTGAACGGATTTTCGGGCATCGCTGTCTTCAGTAGCCCGTAATTCTGTATTTAGTTGGTCGAGTTTCTCCTGGAAAGATTTCCTCAAAGCGGTGATCGCTGCTTCTTTTTCCCGCTCCAGTCGCTGGGGTACCTCATAGATTTCCTGTTGGGTCAAGCCCTTATACTCATTTAGGGCTTCTTCGAGCTCCTCAATTTCCTGTTGGTGTTCCTTTTCCTCCGTCTCCAGGGCAAAACCCAGGGCTGCAGCCAGAGCTTGGCCCAGTTTCTGCTGCCGGAGACCAACTTCTTCCGGTTCCAGATCATTGATTACTTCTTCCATCCGGTCCCGGTTCAAGACAAGTAATTTCACCGTCACCTCTCCCAGATGTACCTGGCTGGGATCCATTTCCCCGCACCGCAAGGCATCCCAGTTATCGCATTTGGCGTAGGACATACTGGTCATCTTTCTTACAGAGGTTATCTCTTCGATGAGCCTCTGCCTGATCTGTTGCACAGTCATCCCCCGCACCGGTTTCAGAAACAACTCCAAGAAGCGGCTGGAATCCTGGTCACTTTCAATCTCATTATCCTCTTCAATTTCGCCATCCTCGGCGGCTTCCTCAGCCGTTATTTGCTCCCGCATAACCTTTTGTGCTTCCTCGAGGAGCTGGTACGCCTCCTCCAGACTCTGGGCCAGGGCTGGATTCATTTCCATTCGCAACAAAAACAGGAGCATCGCCAGATAAACCTGCTCCTCACTTACTCCGGGAGAGAAGGTGTGAATCTCCATCTCACTGGCCAGTAACGAGACCGTCAGGTTAATCATCTCATTCAGTTCCGGGGCCGAGACTCCCACAAATGAAGTAATAATTGGGGTAAGGCTGGCCAACGTATCCCCGGAGTTCTCAGAGTATGATCGCCAGAAAGCTTCTTCACCGGCAAACTTCCTCACCGATTCCGGTATCTGCCAGGGTAGCAGCCACCCCGGACCTAACTCCTCCGGTGAGGGCAGAAATTGTTGGTACAATTTCTGCCGGGTTTTCACCATCTTTTCCATATATTCTTCCATCTCCCCGAAAGCCATTGCCGGAGAGAGAGACAATCCCACCAGAGAAACCATCAATCCCAGACCTACCATGAAAACGGCTACTATCTTCACGGTTTACCCCCCGGCCAGTGTTTAAGCTGATCGGAGATCACTCGGATACTCACCTTACTCCCGCAGAGAAACCGCAGCGACACTTCGATGGGAGTCTCATACTGCGTATCTTTTTGGTCATCCAGTTCCGGAAAATAGAGTTTCATCTTCAGACGCACCTCGCCCACATAATCACTACGGGCCGAGAACCGATAGTCCTGAGCTTCGTAATAGGCCAGAGTCTGACGGCCGTGATCTCGCCATTGACAGACAGTTTCGGAAGGTTCGGGCAAGGCATCCTTCCTG
>AQRW01000089.1 GCA_000402295.1 Candidatus Aerophobus profundus SCGC AAA252-L23 | reverse complement strand
GTAGGCTCAATACCTTTTTTCTTTACCATACTTTCTATATCAGAAAACTCACATTGGGCTAAATTAAGTAACTTTAAATAAGGACTTTTTTTATATTGGTAGATACCTTTTTTCATTAGGGATAAGAATAACTCCTCTCGATGAGCCATCCTCCACTTTACTATTTCTTTAGCTTCCTTTAAGGAAATAGTATCTTTGAGAAAGCTCCTTAGGCCGGTAGTAAAGTGCCAGTACTGTTTAGCCTTGGAGATAAGATGCATAGGAAACTACCTCTTAGTAGAGAAGGACAAGTTTATGGTGAAAGCAATTATAGTGAAGAGATGAAGGCAAGTCAAACCTGCGCGCTCTGCCAGATGAAAAGTAACCGAAAGAGACTATACTATTCCCCGCTATAGGTAACAAGTACACGAGGGAGAAGGAGAAAATAGATATGAATGCAAGAAACCAGTACCTTAAGGTTCTACCAGAATAGAGAGAGTAGTGTCTCTCCTGGAAAAAGCAATAGAACCAGAGAAAAAGCGAAAGTTCGTGAGTTTCGTTGATCCCGAGGCCCTCTATGCGTTCTGGGACCCGGGGAGGGCTTTTGTCGTCAGTATCCATACAAGATCCCCCTTTAACCAGGAGATCAGACTCTTTTCACCACGCTGAATTGCATTCCTTCTCTTCGGTGCTGCTATTTCGCCGGTCGAATCTTCTTCCCCAGAATCTCAATCTCTCCCACCAGTGCGTCCATACCTTTGTTCACTTCCTCGGATACCCATCCGGTTCCCCGGATGAGTTTTCCCGCGAGAGAACGTATATCGTTTACCACCGTTCCTGTCTTATACTCAGCCCATGCCAGGGAGCGCTCAAGATGAAACGTTGCAGCCTTTAATTCTTGACCACTATTCTTGATCTCTTTTTTGGCCCATGATTCTGAGGCTTTTAGATAATGGTGCTTGGCAAGGGCGTGTTCTGCACGGGCAAATGCATCATCTATCTTGTTGACGGAGGTGACCGTTCTCCCCTCCACGCCATCTGCGAGCTTTTCCAGTTCAGCGATGGAGTCTGCGAGGACATCCTTTCCTTCTTTGGTTGCGCGGCCAACTTCCAGTTTCAGGAAAGCTGCACTTTTTCTTATCTGGGTGGCTGCAGTGTCAAGATCCTTTTTGAGAAAACTCTCACGGGCTTTCTGGAAATGCTGGTCTGGCTCATCAACGAAAAGTTGCCAGGTCTCGTTGTCCACGGTCGTTACGTTGCTTGAAGACTCTATCGCAGTTTGGGGATTGCTTGTCTCTACGCACAACCCGGGAACAGCTATTACAATTACAGCTACAAGGGCTATCGCAAGCCCAAATGTTCCTAGATGCATAGCGTAAACTCCTTTCTTGGATTTCACCGTACCCAAAAGGTAACATGTCTACCGTACATAATTCCAACGCTCGGCTATTCTGTGATACAGGGCCTCCCTATCTTAAGACTCTATCCTTGCTATTTGGTGCTGCCTTGGTGTGACTGTTGTAGATTGCGACGGTAGCGTTCTTGCAAGGATAACATTTCACCTCCCTTCATTTTGTCAATTCTCTTCCGAACGTTGGACGCCGACATACCCCTCTTTTTTCTCTCGAAATATCAGTCACCTTACCTGTTGATGTGACCTCAAAAACGTGCATTTACTATTGATTGATGCCGCGGCCCATACTTCGTGAAGTGGCTTCTGGGAACGATGGACCTATGGTCTTGCTCACCTCGCATGGCCATGGCGACCTGTTCTACCGACCGTGTAACCAAGAACGAAACCGATGAACACTATTATGAATATGAGTAGAATTCTCGATATTGTTATCTGCCAGAAAAGAAGCTGCAAGGTGACCACCTCACTATTCTGAAGGACAATAATCAAGAATAGAGCAAGTAATACCAGGATAATAAGCACTTTTGCTTTCATCGTGATACCTCGTGGGATTTTTTCACCAGCCCGGGACTGAGCGGGCTTTTTCATAACCATTTTTTTCTGCGAAAGTATATCAGAATGGAGATACCAACCACAGCCATAGCTGTGAGAACTGCGGGATGCCCCCAATGCCAACCAAGCTCAGGCATATAGCCAAAATTCATCCCGTAGAGACCAGCTATGAAGCCCAGAGGAATGAATATGGTGGCAATAATGGTCAACACTTTCATCACCTCGTTCATCTTATTGCTCACGCTGGAAAGGTAAATATCAAGCATACCTGAAACCATATCTCTGAAAGTCTCTACGGTATCAATCACCTGTATGGTATGGTCATACACATCTCTCAAGTAGACCGCTGTGGGTTCGGATACGATAGGGACTCTCCCCGTTCCAGGCGACTCACCACTTCTCTCAAGGGCCAGACACCGACTTACGCAGGAATATAAGCTCCCGTTTCAACGCGTGAATAACCTGGAGTATCTTTGGAGAAGGGTCGGTAAGCAGTATTTCTTCAAGCGATTCCACCCTATATTGTCCCCAGGACTAAGTTCACCTGTTCTGCCGACACCTCACCCCGTTTCTCATCATAACCGAGCATCTTCACTAATGATAAAGAGATACTGGTCAAAATCTTCCATTTTTGGCCGCCGATCGGTAGTTACAATATCTTCCAGGGTGAGAGGGTGCAGACCAAACAATGCCCCCATTTTCTCTATAAGTTCCGTTTTGTGAACGCCATCTATGTTAATCCAGGTGACGGTGGGCGTCTCTTTAAAGGGCAAACATTCCTCAATCGTCTCCAGCTGTTTTTCCTGAACATTTGATGCGTCATAGTCGATGATGCTAATCTTTACTTTCTCTACCTTTCTATCTCTCATATACACAGGCGTTCCCGGAGGAAGACCTCTTGTTTTTGAGCGCCTCCTCATTATTCTCAACATTCTACTCACCCTATTCTGAGCAGTTCTTATCCGCGTAGGTTGCATTTTATGCTACCTCGCTTTTCTGGTCTGTCAAGCGCATTAAGTCAGCTAAAATAGTGCCATACGCCTTCGCTTCGCTCGGCGCCCCTTCGGGGTGCCCCCATACCCTTCGGGGATGGGTACATTTGGCCCTATAGTAAATGTAACCGAAGGGGTACTGGTTGTGCCATTTAAAAAGTAACCGAAAGTACTATACTCTTCCCTGGTGATACAAGAATGAACCAGGGAGGAAAAGGAGATGGACATGAGTGCACGATGTCAGTACCTGAAAGTCCTTAAAGAAAGATACTTTTTGACCAAGTCAAAAAAAGAGAAGTCTTCCATCCTGGATGAGTACTGCAAGAATACCGGTCAAAATAGAAAGTATGTGATCAGGAAGATATGGTCCCCTCTTTCTTTACAACCCAAAAAGAGAAAAAGAGCATCTATTTACGATGGTCCGGTCCGCTGTGCTCTGGCCAAGATCTGGGAGATCTTTGACTTTCCCTGTGGACAAAGACTGAAGCCTCTCCTTAAAACTGAGGTTAGCCGATGAGGTAGCAGAGAAACTGAAGAAAATAGCTCCGGCTACCATTGATAGAAAGCTCAAACACCAAAGAGAGGTTCTACATCTACAAAGGAAACATCACAAGAAAAGAAACCCGCTTATTTATCAACAGGTACCAATTAAAGCAGGTGGCTGGGATAGATCTCTACCCGGACAAGTGCAGATAGATTTGGTAGAGCACTGTGGAGAATCAGCCTCTGGTCTTTTTGTTAATACAGTAAGTTCCTGTGACATTGCCTCCGGCTGGTGGGAAGGAAGAGCCATTTTAGGCTCAGGACAGGAAAGAACCTTTGAGGCCATAGAAGAGATGAGAGCAGGAACCCCTTTTGAGTGGACAGAGCTGCATTCAGACAATGACGGTTCCTTCATTAACTGGCATCTGGTGAAATACTGTAAGGCTGAGGGGATTATCTTTAACCGCTCCCGGGCCTATAAGAAGAACGATAACTGTTTTGTGGAACAAAAGAACTCAACTCACGTTAGAAACTTCTTAGGATACCTTCGCTATGATACGGAAGAAGAGCTAGAGCTGATCAATGAAATCTACGGGATTCTCCGTCCCTACAAGAACTTCTTTCAGCCAGTGATGAAACTGAAGGCGAAGACTCGAGAGAAAGGACGGATCCACCGCAAGTATGATGAGGCCAAGACTCCCTACCAAAGGCTAATGGAATCTAACTATATTCCCGAGACGAGAAAGAACAAGTTGAGGAAAGTCTACCTTTCTTTGAATCCGGCACAGCTGAAAAGAGACATTGACGCAAAACTAAAAGAGCTCTACCGGATCTATCAAGAGAAGAACAACTCCCAGAGAGTTGATCCTTTCAAAAAGCAAGTACCTCGATTAGTTACAAAAAGTTACTTTTTAAATGATTTAACAACCACTGCTTCGGTTACCTGCTATAATAAGAAGAGTAACAGGTTAAGATAATTAAGTTACTCTATCATATTGTTCACTTACTCTTTACCAGCTACCATGTAAGCAGATAGTCAAGCAAAATCAAAGGAGGTAGCATTATGGTAAAGAGCAAGCGTAAGACTTACAAGAAAAGGCAGCACATTCAAAAGGTTAAAGGCAGAAGATTTACCGATGAAATCAGAAACCTCGATCTGCAAAAAGTGTTAGTGGTCCCCATTGATGGCGGCAAGAACTCTCATAAGGCTTTGGCCGCCAATTACTTTGGTGATATTCTTCAGGATCCCTTTGAGTTTACCAATTCTCTCAGCGGAGTAAAGATGTTTGATAGCATTCTCAAGCGTATTATATCCTCAATTGCAGCGGAGAAGGTAATAGTGGGTCTAGAGTCTACTGGTCACTATTATGAGAACCTCTATCGCCATCTCATTGATTTAGGCTATGATGTAGCCATGATTAATCCTCAAAGTGTCTACGCTCAAAGATCAGGCCAGCTTAACTGGTGCAAAACTGATGAGATAGATCTTTGTGCTATCGGACAGGTCCTCATTGACAATCAAGCAACGGAAACCCGTCTTCCCGAGACTCTCTACTATAATCTAAAGCAGCTTGCTCGCCTGCGCCGGGATGAGGTGAGAAAAAGAGCCCGACTAAAGATGCAAATAAGGGTTCTCTTGGACCATATCTTTCCCGGTCTTCAAAATGCAGAGATCTTCTCTGACTTTTGGTCCAAGAGCTCAATTCTGCTTTTAGAGTACTACCCTACTCCGGGTTCCCTTATTCGCCTGGGAGTCAAAAGACTAGCCCGCTTCTTCAAGAAACATAATACCAAGTTAGGTACCTCTACTGCTGAGAGACTGATCAATTTAGCCAAGAATACCCTTACCAGGAAAGCAGCTGATCTTGAGGCTCATCTTCTCAATCTCAAGTTCAAGATCTCTGATTTGAAGAGAGCCAACGAGAAGATAAGAAAGCTCAACATTGAGCTGGCTCGCTACCTGGTTCAGACTCCGGGGATTCTTCTTTTGTCCATTAAGGAGGTCAATGTCCCCTCGGCAGCGGAGTACCTGGGTGAGGTAGGCCCCTTAAAGCAAGCTGGTAGTGCTAAAAAGATTATTGCCCGAGCTGGGCTTAATCCGAGCCGATTTCAAACCTCTGAGTACGAAAGAGAGGACAATCCCATTACCAAACGTGGCTCTAACCCCTTAAGGAATATTTGCCTCGTCATCTCCCAAAACCTTATCGCCGTCAACTCCTATTCTCATGCAGCCCATAACCCTTACTTTAGAAAGTTCTTCGA
>AQRW01000088.1 GCA_000402295.1 Candidatus Aerophobus profundus SCGC AAA252-L23 | reverse complement strand
TGTCTATTTTTTCTCTGGGAATTATGCCGTATATCAGTGCTTCTATTATTATGCAACTTTTAACGGTGGCTATTCCGCAGTTGGAGAAATTGAGTCGACAAGGGGAGGAAGGTCGGAAGAAAATTATGCAGATATCTAGATACGGTACCCTGCCTATCGCTGCTATTCAGGGACTGGCTTTAATTATCTGGATTCAAAGCATCAATGAAGGGGCTTTTGTTTTTTACCGCGGCTGGCAGTTTATTTTCCCGGCCGCTATTACCCTTATTACGGGAACCATCCTCATAATGTGGCTGGGGGAGAAAATCACTGAAAGAGGGATAGGTAATGGTATTTCTTTGATAATTTTCGCTGGTATAGTGGCTCAGGTTCGTCCAGCTGCGGTAAATATTCTGCGGATAGCTAAAACTGGCCAAATTACGCCATTTCTCCTGTTTCTATTTGCTATCATCGCTATTCTGGTTACAGCAGCTGTGGTACTTGTATATCAGGCTGAAAGGAGAATTCCCATTCGTTATGCCCGACGCGTTGTGGGCAGGAAGGTCTATGGGGGACAGATGACTTATTTACCCATTCGCATAGGGGGAGTAGGAGTTATAGCTATTATTTTTGCTATTTCCGTACTTTTGCTTCCTACTACCATAGCTAGATTTATCCAGCATCCTATTACCCAGGATATTGCTCGCTGGCTTAGTCCTGGCTCAATTCTCTATTATGTTCTTTATGCTCTGGCGGTAATTTTCTTCACTTTTTTCTATACGGCGGTGGTTTTTAACCCGGTAGAGGTAGCGGATAATATGCGCAAGTATGGAGGGTTCATTCCCGGCTTGCGTCCGGGAAGGTCCACTGCCGAGTATATTACCCAAGTGCTCACCAGGGTGACCTTTGTTGGCGCCCTCTTTTTTGCTTTTATTGCTGTATTACCCGTGATTATAAATCAGGAACTACTTTTTAACAGTTTTCCTTTTGGAGGGACTTCGATTCTAATAGCCGTAGGGGTAGCTCTGGATACTTCCCAACAATTAGAGTCTCATCTATTGATGCGTCATTACAAAGGTTTTATTCGAGCCAAAAAATGATGTCTTGGGCGGCAGTTTTTGCCGTCCATAATGAGTCAATCATTAGGAATGTCGCCAGAGGATAAGAAGACTAGTGATAAAGTAGTTTTTTGTAGAGCTTTCATTTATGAAACTTGCTTTAATAAAAGGTTCGATAAATCGAAGTGCTGCAATATTGGGATTTTTCACCGGTTTCATAGGAGAGAGGTGAGGCTGAAATGACTCGATTAAAGACAGATAAAGAGATTGATTCTATCAAAAAAAGTGGAAGAATTATTGCTGAAATATTTGGGCTTTTGGAAAGAGAGGATATTATAAAACCCGGGGTTACCACCGTTCAGATAAATAACTTGATTGCTGATTTAATTCATAAGAAGGGAGCCAGACCTGCTTTCAAGGGGTACAGAGGATATCCAGCCGAAAGCTGTATTTCTGTTAACGAGGAAGTTGTCCACGGTATCCCATCTTTGATGAGATGTATTCAAGAAGGTGATATTGTAAGTGTTGATATTGGCGTTGAGATGAATGGTTTCTTCGCTGATGCAGCCTGGACTTATTCTGTGGGTGAGATAGGAAAGGAAAAAGAAAAGTTAATCAGGGTAACCAGAGAAGCTCTTTATCGGGGTATCGGGCAAATGCGCGTGGGGAAACGAATAGGAGATATTTCTTATGCTATTGAACAGTGGGCAGAAAGCAATGGCTGTTCAGTAGTTAGAGAGCTGTTCGGACATGGAGTAGGTTTTACTTTGCATGAGGATCCGGTAGTGCCGAACTTTGGTCAGAGGGGAAGAGGAGAGAAAATTAGAGAGGGAATGGTACTGGCTATAGAGCCAATGGTTAATCTGGGCAGTCAAGAAGTTAGAGTTCTTCCCGATAAATGGACAGTGGTAACGAGTGACGGAACTCCTTCTGCCCACTTCGAGCATACCATAGCAGTGGTAAGGGGAGGGAACATGATTTTGACCGAAAGAGGTAAGAAAATTGGCTAAAGAGAAGTTAATCAAAGCCTCGGGCATTGTGATAGAAACTTTACCTAATGCTACATTCAAAGTGGAGCTACCGAATGGTCATTATGTTCTGGCTCATGTTTGTGGAAAAATGAGAATGAAGTTCATAAGAATACTCCCTGGGGACAAAGTTAATCTGGAAGTTTCTCCTTACGATCTATCCAGAGGGAGAATAGTTTACCGGGAAGGGAGGGGAAGGTGAAGGTACGTTCCTCAGTACGAAAAATGTGCAAAAAATGCAAAATTATAAAAAGAAAAGGGGTAATCAGAGTTATTTGTGATAATCCCAAACATAAACAACGGCAGGGTTAAAATGGATATTAGATATGAATACGGATTTCAGGGAGGTCAAAAATGGCAAGAATTGCGGGGATAGAACTTCCTCCCGGTAAAGGGACAGAGATTGGACTAACGGCCATTTATGGAATTGGGCGTTCTCTGGCAAGAAAAGTTCTCTCTGAAGCTAATGTCAGTCCCGATATTCGAATAAAGGACCTGACTGAGGAAGAAACAAATAATCTTCGTCATATTATCGAGGGCAATTATATAATAGAAGGAGAACTTCGTAGAGAAATAGCCGCTAATATCTCAAGATTAATTGATATTGGTTGTTACCGAGGAATTCGGCATAAGATAGGTTTACCGGTAAGAGGCCAACGAACCAGGTGTAATGCCAGAACTCGTAAGGGACGAAAAAGAGTTATGGGGAAAAAGAAAAAAAGATAATAGGAGTGGAAAGTTATGGCTAAAAGAAAAAAAAAGACCGGGGTGAAAAAGAAAAAAAGATTAAAAGTTGAGGAAGGGATAGCTTATATTCATTCGACTTTTAACAATACAATTATTACTGTCACTACTCCCCAGGGTGAAGTGCTTTGCTGGTCATCAGGAGGAGAAGTAGGATTTAAGGGTACTAAAAAGGGTACTCCTTTTGCAGCTCAAAAGGTAGCCGAGAGTATTTCAAAAAAGGCCAAAGAAGAATTTCAAGTGGAGAGAATTACCGTGGTAGTGAAAGGTCCAGGTTCAGGAAGGGAAACAGCTATAAGAAGTCTACAGGCCTCAGGTCTTCGGGTTATTTCCATAAAGGAGGCAACTCCCATTCCCCATAATGGATGTCGTCCTCCCAAGAAAAGAAAAGTTTAATTTTTGGCTGTAATTTATTAGAGGAGAAGACAGTTGTCCCAGATAATTGTTAGTAAGTGCAAGAAGTGTCAGCGAGCGGGTGTCAAACTTTTTCTTAGGGGAGAAAGATGTTTTAGTAATAAGTGCAAACTGGAGAAGAAAAGGCCGTTGGGAAGGATGAGGAGGACTGGACGGGGCCGAAGTAGGAGATTATCGGAATATGGACAGCAACTTAAGGAGAAGCAAAAACTCCGCTGGATGTACGGGCTATCAGAAAAGCAGTTCGAGAGAACATACCGGAAGGCGGAACGCTCTTCTAAGGTTACTGGTGAAGAGTTTCTGTGTTTATTGGAGAGACGTCTGGATAACGTTGTTTATCGTCTTGGTTTTTCTTCGTCGAGAGCCCAGGCTCGCCAGTTGGTTGCTCATGGACACTTCTTGGTTAACTCTCGAAAAGTGGATATTCCTTCTTATTTCGTTAAAGAAGAGGACCTAATTGAACCACGAGCTAAAAGTAAGAAGTTAGTCTTGATAAGGCAAAATTTATCTATAAATGAGAAAAGATCTCTTCTGGAATGGCTTGAGTTAGACAAAACTTCTCTTAAAGGGAAAGTAAAGAGATTGCCTCGAGCCGAGGAACTCAATCAGGAAGTTAACCTTTCTCTGATTGTGGAATTTTATTCCAGATAGCACCCCAAAAACAAATAGTACAAAAATCAGTCTGTCTTCTCCGTCGTTGGATACTTAATCTTATCTTCTGACGGTTAAAAGGAGGAGGAGTTGAGAGAATTAATAAAACCACAAAAGATAAAAATAGATGAGAACAATTTCTCTGATACCTACGCAAAGTTTATCATTGAACCCTTAGAAAGAGGGTTTGGAACGACATTGGGTAATTCTCTTCGTCGGGTTTTGTTTTCCTCTATTCCCGGTGCTGCAGTTGTATCTGTTAATATTGAAGGTGTATCTCATGAGTTTTCTACTATACGCGGTGTAACCGAAGATGTTTTGCAGATTTTTCAGAACCTGAAAAAAATGAGAGTTAAGCTCCAGACCGATGAAAGAGAGTTATATCTTGAAGCCATTGGTCCAACTAAGGTTAAGGCCGGGGATTTCAGTCCTGACAGCGAGGTGGAAATAGTAAATCCCGAGTTACCCATAGCCAATGTAACTTCTGATAAAACCCGTTTATCCATGCGTGTTACTCTTGCCCAGGGGAAGGGATATGTAGAAGCAGCGGAAAATAAAAGAAAAGATCAGCCGATAGGGACCATTCCTATGGACTCTATTTTTACACCGGTGGTAAATGTATCCTATCAGGTAATCCCAGCCAGAATTGGAAGAAAGACTAATTTTGATTCTTTGGTTATGGAAATTAGTACTGATGGTACTGTCAGACCAGATCAAGCCTTTAGAGAAGCGGCCAAAATTCTCATAGAATACTTCAATCTCTTTACTACGGAGATAGTTTCTGAGGAAAAAGTGGGGGCAGGAGTTGAGAGGAAAGAGGGCAAAGAATTTTTGGAGGAGGGAATTGAGGAAATCAATATAATAGGTTCCCGTCTTGAGGCTCTTAAGAAGACAGGGATATTACAAATCAAAGATTTGGTTTCAAAGACCAGCGAGGAGTTACTTAAAATTCCCAATTTTGGCCAGAAATCTTTGGCCAGGGTGGAGAAAAAACTGGCTGAGAGTAATTTGAGTCTCTCCAGGAAAGAAAAAGAGACACAATAAGAGGATAAGAATGAGACACAGAAAGAAAGGGAAAAAACTCAATCGAGACAGAGATCACCGAGGAATGTTGCTTAGAAATTTAGCTAAATGTCTTATTTTCCATGAAGAGATTGTTACTACTCAAGCTAAAGCTTCTCAGGTTGCTCGTCTCACTGAAAGACTGATCACCTTAGCCAAAAGAAATTCCTTACATCACAGAAGATTGGTCTTGAGGTTTATTGGAGACAAAGAGATAACCAGAAAACTTTTTTCCACCATTGTTCCTCGCTATCAAGAGAGACAAGGGGGGTATACTCAGATAATTAAAATGGGCTATCGTCAGGGCGATAACGCTTCTCAGTGTAAGTTAAAACTTGTCTAACTTTGTTAAAGAACATAAAATTTGTTCTGGAATATGATGGGTGGGCTTATCACGGGTGGCAAAAGCAGTCGGGTCTTTCTACAGTCCAGGGGCAGATAGAAGAGACACTGTCTGCTTTTTTTCGTACCAGAGTCCAGGTAATGGGAGCAGGCAGAACTGATGCGGGAGTTCATGCTAAGGGACAGGTAGCTAATTGCTTAGTAGATACTTCTCTTTCTGCTCTAACTATAATGTCCGCTATTAACCATTATCTTCCGATCAACATCAGGATAAAGAAAGCTGAGAATGTTCCTCTCAATTTTCATTCTCAAAAAGATGCTTGCTATCGTCTCTATAGCTATTTTATTTACAACTGCCCCATTAATTCCCCTTTTTATCATAACTACACCTGGTGGGTTATTTATTCTCTCGATACAGAGCTGATGAAGGAAGCTATGCGATTTTTAGTGGGAAAACATGATTTTGCTTCCTTTCAGAATCAAGGGAGTCCGTCTTCTTCTACCTGGAGGGAAATAAAGAAAATATATCTCAGAAAAGGATCTTTAATTTCTATTTTTATCCAGGGAGACAGTTTCCTTTACAAAATGGTGCGGAATATAGTAGGTACTCTGGTTGAGGTGGGTAGGCGAAAAATTTCTCCAGCTCGAGTGAAAAGAATTTTGGAATTGTCGGATAGAAAAAAAGCTGGTCCCACAGCTCCAGCCCAAGGGCTTTACTTAATGAGAGTGGGGTATTCTAGATCACTTCAGAAATGAAAATCTTTCTTCCTCATTTTACCTGTATATTACTTTCCGGAAAAAAATTTCTAACTTACTTATTAATTTAAAGCTCAATGATGCATTGATTGACAATATCTTTTATCTGGACTAAAGTTACCCAAAAGGGGAAAAAGTCTTGTCTTAAAAAGACGGAATCAAATTCGTAATAATCCGTCCTGCTTATCTACGAATTAGGCAAGGTAGAGTACTCAGTGTTCAGTCTCGTAATTTATTCAGAGTCCGTTTGGTTAGAGATATGTTAAAGGTAAAAGTAAATGCCCGGGAAAAGTGATCTATTTTTAGAAAAGGTTCGGCTAACTATAGAAAAGTACGAGTTACTTCCCTTTAGCTCCCAGGTGGTTGTAGGGGTATCGGGTGGCCCGGATTCTGTAGCTCTGCTTCATATTTTATATCGATTAAGATCGGTACTTAATTTAAAACTTTGGGTTGCTCATCTCAACCATAAGTTGAGGCCAGGCGAAGCGGAGAGAGAGGCAAGCTGGACCAAAAGATTTGCTTCTAAATTGGGGATTGCTGTAATCTCTGATTCTTTCGATGTGCCTCTTCTGGCTAAAAAGAAAGGTTTGTCTGTAGAGACGGCGGCGCGTCAGGCACGCTACAATTTTCTGGAGCATGTGGCCGTTAAAGTAGGTGCCAGTAAAATTGCTCTTGGTCACACAGCCTCTGATCAGGTAGAGACAGTCTTGATGAGATTTCTCAGAGGCAGTGGACTAGAGGGACTTTCTGGTATTCCACCGACTCGTGGGAAGATTATTCGACCACTAATTGGGGTTTTTAGAAAAGAAGTGGAGCAATACTGTCAGGATAATTTTCTCGATCCTTGTTTTGATTCTTCTAATTACCAGAGGATTTGTCTTCGCAATAGAGTCCGTCTGGACTTGATTCCTTATCTGTCTGGCCATTTCAATCCACAATTGGAAAGCAGTCTCTTCCGTCTGCTCCAAATTACTAGAGCGGATAACGAGTATCTTCAGAGGGAGGCGCGGAGGGTTTGGAAATCCTTGATAGTGGACAGAAACGAAGGCAAAATAATTTTAGATTTTAAGAAACTATTTTCTCTGCACCTTGCTCTCCAGAGAAGAGTTATCCGGCTAACTATTGAGACTATCAAGGGTAATCTGCGGGGAATCAGCTTCCGGCAAATAAAGTCTTTGCTGGAACTTAATTGCTCTAAAGGTACCAGAGTAATCAATCTTCCGGGTAATCTTCGGGCAGAGGGCCGATACGGTCAGTTAGTGATAAAAAAGAAGGAGGAAGATAAAGTTTCTCTTTCTTATGGTCGACTGCGAGTCCCGGGGGAAACTAAATTATCAGAGCTGAACCTTCGGTTTCGAAGTAGTTTAATCAAAAAAACATCCTCTTGGCTTTCTAAGAATCCGAATTTTGCCTTTTTAGATTATAATAAGATCTCTGGTTCTCTTTTCTTCCGTTGCAGAAAGATAGGGGATAGGTTCCAGCCTTTGGGAATGGTGGGTACTAAGAAATTAAAGGATTTTTTTATAGATCTAAAGATTCCCCGTTTTAAGAGAGATAAAATTCCTCTTTTAGCTAGTAAAAGTGAAATTGTTTGGGTAGTGGGGCAACGAATCAGCGAGAAGTTCAAAATAGATGAAAATGCCAAAAAGATTCTTAAGATTGAGGTGATGGAAGAAAATGGATAATCCTACAGTTGTCAAACGAGTAACTAGGGAAACACAGATTAGACTTTCTCTAAGGGTTAGTGGTCAAGGGGTCTCGAAAATTGAGACCACCTATCCGTTTTTTGACCATATGCTTTTGCTTTTTTCCTGTCATGGCTTTTTTGATTTGGAAATATCTGCCCAAGCGGATGTAAAAGTGGGGTATCATCATCTACTTGAAGATATGGGGATTTGTCTGGGTAAGGCATTTAAAGAAGCTCTGGGAACTAAAAAAGGTATTAGGAGATATGGAAGTGCTTTTGTACCTATGGATGACGTCTTGACCCAGTGTGTTATTGATATTAGCGGGCGTCCTTTTCTTATCTTTAAAGTTCCTTCCGTCTTCTTGGGGAATCAGATTGACCTGGAAGGATTTGAGGGATTTTTTAGAAGTTTTTCTTCCCACTCCGGGACTACCATGCATATTAATGTTCATTACGGCACGGGAGTTCACCATATTTTGGAGTCTATATTCAAAGCCTTTGCTCTTAGTTTGGATGAAGCTACTCTACCCGAGGTTCGTCGGAAAGGAGTTCCTTCCAGTAAGGGCCAAATAGATGAGATTTAAAAATGCGGGTGGTTATTCAGCGTTGCCAAAAAGCTGTCTGTGAGGTTAAAGAGAAGGTAATTGCTTCCATTAACCGAGGAATGGTTATTTTTTTGGGGGTGGGTAAAGATGATGACCTTAAAGATGTTAGATATTTAATTGAAAAAATCCTTCATTTAAGAATATTCGAAGATCAAAAGGGGAAAATGAATCTTTCTTTACTTGAACAAGACAGTGAGATTCTTCTTATTCCTCAGTTTACTCTTTATGCAGATTGCCGGAGAGGGCGTCGTCCTAATTTTGCAGAGGCTGCTGTTTCTCAAAAAGCGGAGGAGCTTTATCTCGCATTTCTAGATTTGGTGAGAGATAAAATGAGTGCTGTTAAGGGTGGCTGCTTTGGCGCGTCGATGAAGATTACGGTGGAGAACGATGGACCGGTGACTATAATCCTGGACAGTGATAAAAAGAATATTTAAGTCAGTTTTCTGTTGATGGAAGCGAGCTGATCAAAGGGGTTGATTTTGCTCCTTGACAATATTTGCTGAACTTGCTAAAATTCTAGGGAGTTTCTAGAAGACTGCTGAAAAACCCCCATATTGTAGCGGTCCAATTTATCGGACTCTTTATTAAAGCAAGTTTCATAAATGAAACCTCTACAAAAAACCACTT
>AQRW01000087.1 GCA_000402295.1 Candidatus Aerophobus profundus SCGC AAA252-L23 | reverse complement strand
GATAGAGACAAAGCAAAGATAAGCCTCATTAGCCCGAAAGCGCTGAGAAGGCATCTTTCCAGCATGAAAAGGGTTCTTTGATTCTTTGAAGAAATTCTCGATGGTTTGTCTTTGGTGGTAAAACTCAAAGGCACTTCTATCTCCACTAAGGCCTAAGACATTATGGATAACTACGTAACGAGTGTGCTTGCGCTTTCTTTTAATGGGTATTTGCTCCTGCTCAATTTTCACTAACACAGCCTGGAACTTATAATTTGATTTGCTATAGACTGGGCGCCTGCCAACTGAAGCAACTTGGATTTTCTTGTGAATCTGGCCTTCTCTTCTTTGATCATCTTCCAGGAAGAACTCTTCAAAGGAAAGTCCATCAACCTGGATGTCCTTGTTGTTGCTGAGAAAATCATTTCAGTTAACACAAGTGACCACCTGGAGTTTATTCTCTACAATCCAATTGAGTCTCTCACCTGACATATAGCCACCATCAATCCGGGCAATGAGCGAGGAAGGAGCAATTTTACTCCTCACATCCTCAATGATGGGAACAAAGCTTCGGCTGCAGTGCTCACGGCCTTCAGCTAATCTTTGAGAGACAATCTCATTGTTGATGAAACCAACGTTCCACTGATATCTACTTTGGTTAAATGCTGTTAAATCAAATTTTAACAAAATTCGTGATTTTCGTCAAATTCCAAACCAGGATGGCGATCGAAACGTACGACGCCAACTACAGCTTTGTTCCCTACAGCTTGAACAACCTTAGCTACATCAGAGTTCGTCGAGTAACTTTAGCTATCCGGATTGCTCCTCTATCTATACTCCTCGCTATCCAGGTATACAGGCAATTCCTGGAGCAGGACTTTCACCTGCCAGCCATGAGTCATCCACGCCGTACCTCCTTTTAATGTCTTTTCGGGATTTACTGGTCCCATCAGAACTCTAATAACTCTAAGTGATTTTGTCCAGTTTTAGGGGTTCACTCCAAGATTTCCTTTGATCAGCTGGTCACCCTTCACTTTATCACATACATTTCACTCATTGTTTATAGGTTTCTAACGCCTTAGCTCAGCGGCGGTGATTAGCTATCCACTGCAGCCGCTTATTCGAGTTCCCGTATCTCATTGACATCCAAGAAGATGTCGATGACATATCTGAGTCTGGATGGGACAAGGCCCATCAGCTTCTTCTGTAACTGCAGTGCCCCACGCCATTCCTCGAATGATATGGGGATGTGTGTGGTGTCACTCACGAAGTAGACGAAGACAAGAAAGGCATCTTTCCCCTGGAGTTCTCGCAGGAAGTAGAGATGGGCCAGACGATTTGCGTACTGATAGAAGTATCTCGTCCAGTCGTTGGTGTGCTGACAGCCGAGCCACTTCTGAGTCTCTTTGAGACGGTCGGCAATGAGTCTCAGGGAGTTAGGGTCTTTGGCTCCGCAGTGAGAGATAAGCTCCGGGATGTTAGCCTTGGCTTTCAGCAAGAGAGGATACCCCTGAGAAGTCATCCCCAGGGCATCCCACTGAGGACCTCGCCTGGGCCAGAAGTCGGCAAGCTCAGCTGACAACGCTTGAAGACCAAGACGAGCCAAAAAGGATTCGTCTCGGTATTCAGCGAACTGGTCTGACTTGAGAGGTGAAAGCCAGGTGATTGCTTCACCCTGAAGGTCTGGTGCTTGTTCCCAAATCTTATCAGAAAGCACGTCAGCATGCCGGTTGATAAGCAACTGAATCCACTTCAAGCTTCCCTTGCTACCAGGTTGCTGGGGTACTCTCATTTCTACCTCCTCACGTACAAGCTCACCTGTCACTACGGAGTACCTGTCTACCGACAGACAGGCCAGCGGACAATAGTGGTCGGTTCTAGTACCTTGTTAACCTTCTTATTTGATCATTCTTTGATATTCATCATAATTTCCTACCCAGACCCAGATATAGTCTGAACCATCTTCAATAGCGAGAGCTCTATGGTTAAGACCAATCCTCACAGACCAAAAATTACCGATCTTCTTGAAATGAAGGGAGGGATGATCAGGATTTGCTTTCAATAGAGTAAAATTCTCTCTGGCAACTTTTTGAATAGATAATGGCAATCCCTCAAAACACTTCCAGAAGCGACGTGTTGTTTTAGGCATCTAAAGGTTTCTCAATTTCTTGCTTTGCTTTTCCTTCTGAGCTTCATTTACCAAGAAATCAAGTTTTCCCGCTTTTGAATCCTCTTCAATTTGTTTATCCCATTTTTCCCAGTCTTTCTCCGAAAACCATTTTCTCAAAAGGGTAAATTCTTCCTCAGAAAGAGACTCGATAGACTGCTTAAGTTGTTCAACTTGAGACATCTTCATTCATCTCCCTTCCATATAGTCTATGACAAAATCATCTTTTCGGACTTAACATTTGGCTTTTATGTTTATTGTATGGACTGAAGTATTATATGGCCAAGAAGCAGCTTTGTCAAGGCTTTGGACGGGATACCAAATGGGCTACTGGGCAAGAGAAGAAACCAGGGGTCTATTTGTACGCCAATCGGTGTCCGACCGATGGGTCCGGCTTCCCCTATATCCTGCAGCAGGAGCTGATTGGGATAGCTGCATTTTGTGACCATATTGTGACTAGCAGGTGCATAAAACCAAGATATTTGGTGGAAATAATAGGATTGGTGGAATTACGGAATCTGGCTCTCAGAAGTGATTTTGGGTTGTAGCAAGGATTCTGTAGATTGCGCAGGATTAGATTTTCAGTCCCGTGCTCTACCGACTGAGCTACCCCGGCACCCTCATCACAACATTTCATGGGAAAGGATCTATGTTCTCTCCCCCATTCTTAGTGTCACTACCATATGTCAGTTATTGATGAAAGTCAATATCCCGCCGCTGAAGATTGAGTATCTCCCCTTGCCTCATTCCGGTATTGAAGCCATCAGAACAATGGGTTTCAGGTAATCATGGCAGCTTTCCCTTGGGGATGTTACCCCACCGGAAGTAAAGCTGTCTTTTTCTCCATCGGTTCTATTTGTTTTCCGTCTAATATGATACCTAAATTGAGTTCTCAATACAACTATCTTTCTATCAAAGACTTAATTTGTCTCAAAAAGGAAATTCCCATACAATCCAGTTAACAGAGCCTTTATTTTAATGCTTCATCCAGCATAGTTAAATAGTTCTCCAGTGGAATGTAATTGGCGATGGAGTTACCTGTACCAACAGCAAATCGCCCCATGGGAGAACAAGATTCAATAAGGTCTCGCACATACTGACGCACCTCATCTGCAGTGTGCCTGGAGATATAGTCCATATCTACTCCACCCAGCGTGGCTATTCGGTTACCATATTTCTGATGAAATACCGCTGCCGGTATGATTACATCTTCAAAGGAGTGCTTGCCATCAATCTTCACATCTTCAATGAGAGACTCCATGATTGTTTCTACGTTTCCACAAGAGTGCAAGAANTAAGGTATCCCCTTAGCATGGGCCATCTGAGCAAATTTCTTATGCCAGGGAAGAATATACTGCCTAAGGTGTTTCGGGGAGATTATGGTGGCTGTTTTAAATCCCATATCGTCACCAGTGAGAAGGGCACAAATATTGGGTATGTCCAAAAGCTGCTCATAGAAACGTACGAACAGGTCACCCATCCGATTCATCACCGCCTCAACCAGGTCTGGATTATCGTACAAGAGCATACTCAATCCTTCCATAGAAAGCATCCAAGTCAACCATTCCATGGGACCCCCAGCGTGGGAGGCAATCATCTTCATTCCCTCGGGTAAGTGAGCCGAGACATACTCAAAGGGTAGGAAATCTACCTCTTCCAATTTAGGCCAGGGATACTTCTCGAAATCATCCCAGGTTTGTATCATCCCCTCAGCCTCCTCTGCCCAGGCTCTATTCCCTTCAGAAGCAGTATCCTTAGTAACCCGCCGTTCTAAGGCAAAATCGTACCCCATTTCCAGTCGGACGTAATCATAGCCCAGGCGGTACCAGAATTCTATATAATTATCCCAATAGGCAGCTATCATTTCTTTATCATCAGTGATTGCTTTCTTGATTACTGCTTCCACTCGGTAAGGGTAGATCCATTTGCGCCCTATTAACTGTTCCAATATCAGGCGCATGACACTATCGTCAGGAAGGTAATCTATAATCGGTGGCCTATCGGTGGTTTGTTTTCCCATTAAGACATCAATGAATCTTTCGTTGTCCGGTTTTGGCTTCTCTAAAGGTACGCGGAATTTGGACATAGCAGAATCTCCTCCTGTAATTTACTGCGATTCAAAATAAATCTGAATAGCAACAATGATCTTCTCGGATCTATTAGACAAATCAGCTATTTTCATCCACTGAGATTGACAAACAATCCTCATAACCTAATTTTTCCAGTATTTATACTTCAGAAAGATTGTATATTCCTCTTAATATTTGAACTGCTAATAGACATAATAGGCTATAAGTTAACTTTATCCCAACGCACCGTTGTTATCCTTTTACTGCTCCAAAGGTAAGTCCTCGAGCTAAATGTTTTTGAATGAGTACAGACAAGATTACCGGGATAATAAGAGCAATGCAAGTGTTAACCCCAACAGCAGCGAAGTCAGTGCCTTGATGGGATCGGGCACTCATTATGTAAAGGGGCAAAGTCTTAGCTACATCTTCAGTTAGGGTCAAGGCAAATAATCCTTCAACCCAAGCAAAAGCAAACACTATGATGGCACTGGCTATAAGACCATTTCTCGCTAATGGCAAACTGATTTGCCACAAAACTTGCATGTCTGACGCCCCATCAACAAAGGCTGCTTCTTCAATACTGGCCGGGATCTCCTTGAAGACACTCCACATAATAAGTATACCATATGGGAGATTAAAGGTGGTATATACGAGAACAAGTCCAATTTTTGTATCCAATAAATTCAAATTCAGCATAATAATGAAAAATGGAACCAGGACAACCGCGGGAGGCATCACTCTTTGACTCAGAAAGAAAAGTGCTAAATCTTTACTTTTAATCCGCCCGAATTGATACCTAGCCAAGGCGTAAGCCGCCATCGTACTAACAAAAAGCACAATCAATGTACTTCCGCTGCTAATAACCAAGCTGTTAAAAAGAGCACCAAGAGGATTTTCCGCGTGTGGAGAGAGAATATGAAACCAACGATCTATCGTGGGCCGGTATTGCAAAAAAGGCAGCAACGCACCTGGTTCAAATGTGCTGAGACGGGGCTTTATTGAATTGGTTGCTGCCCAGAAAAGAGGAAAAATAACCCAAACTAAAACTATCAAGAGGAAAATGTAGCTCCCCACTTTTTTCCAAGTATTCTCATAACTTTTCAATTCCTATTCTCCCTCTTTAAAGTTTACCGTAGTAACATCATCTTACAGTCAAAAAGCTTTATTCATTCTCCAAATCGTTTTCGCAATGATGTGAAAAGTGGAATAATTACTACCATAGCTATTAGCAAAAATATGTATCCCAAGGCTGCTCCATGGCCAAAGTCAAAAAACTTTATCGTCTTCCTGTAAACTAGTAAGGTATAAACTTGCGTCGCTATTCCTGGCCCTCCCCCTGTTAATGTCATAGCTATCCCAAACATTTTCAAACCCTCCATCAGCCTGAGAAGAAGAACCAGTAATAATGTTGGTAAGAAAACAGGAAGAGTTATGTATCGAAGCATTTGGATGTCCGAAGAAGTATCGAGAGAAATTATTTCGTAGTAGGAGTCTGGTATAGACTCTAAACCTGCCAGAGAAATAATAAAAACAAAAGGGGTCCAGCGCCAAATGTCCAACAAGGCAACACTGAAAAACGCACCTCTCGACGAAGACAGCCAATCAACATGGAGGCCAAAAAAACCCAGGAAATAATTTACAGGCCCCCCCAGTTTCATGGAATAAAGTGATACCTAAATAACCAATGGCAACAAAAGTTGTAAATATTGGTGAAACTAAAATTCCCCGAAAGAGATTTGGGTAAGCTCTAACTTTTCGATTAAGAACCCAAGCAATGAAAAATCCCAAAATAATTTCTGTAGGAACAACCAAAGCGTTTAATTTGAGAGTTACCGTTAAGGCCTGCCAAAATTCCTCACTCCGGAGACTATCTAAATAGTTTCCAAACCCTACAAAAGCAGTTCTACCCAGTCCAAGTTGATAGTTGTACAAACTCACACTCAGAGAATCAATTAAAGGATATATAACAAAGGATAAAACCCATATAAGTGCGGGCAATAGCAGCAGATACTTTACTCGACTTTGACGCATCCAAGATTCCTCTCGTTATGCCAATACGACAACCCGCAGAACCACCCATCGCGGGCGTCGTATTGGCACATCATCAATCCTATTTGGTTGAAGTTCACTAAATAATTATTATTTATACCCTACAGTACCACTACGGTACAGCTCCAATTGTGTCTCTCGACCAAGTTTGTTGGTGATTTCTTCCCATTTTTTGTATAAACCATCTAGGGCTTCATCAGCTGAAAGCTCTCCAGTTAGAGCACGTGATCCTGCTACATCCAAAGCCATAAAATATTCATCCGCCCCGGGAATTCTTAAGTTAACCTGCTGTAACGGGTTAGAATAGGTGTTGTAAAGCGCATTAGTAAATTCTCTCACGTCGTCCGCATTCCATCCTTGCTCAACGTAGTCTTCTATTTTTGCAGTTCCGCGCGGCTCTAAAAAGACAAAGGTTCTTCCAGGATCAATTCCATCCCATCCTCGAACATCCATCCAGAACATATTGTCCGGCCTGGCTAAGTAAGCAAGGAAATCATAGGTAGCTTCTGGATGTTCAGAGTAACGAGATATCACATAACTCCAACTGCCACCCAAGGTATTTCCCACTATGTTCGGTTTGCTCATTTTTACCCATTTCTGGTCCAGCGGATTGTAAGTTTCCACCGTCCCCGGCATCTGACATACCCCAAGTTTTCCTGTGATGATGGATCTTTTCGGATCTTCGACGAGACCGCCAAGGTCACCAAAACTACAACAGAACACAGTATCACCTTTCAGAAAGATGTCCCATGCACCATCGTAATTCCAACCTATCATAGCTCTCGGACCGCATTTGGTTAACTCTACCAAGTCTCTAAGTGCCTTTTTGTGTCCAGGAGAATTAATTAAGGGTTTCATATTCTGTGGGTTAAAGTAGAAATAATCATTTTCTGGAGATATTACATATGGTGCAGCCCAGGCTAAATAGGTAAAAAACACTGCATTAGCTCCTACTTGCAAATGTAAGCCAACTCCGTAGTCCTCTTTACCATCCTTGTCCCAATCCCACCCATTAAAAAACTTAGCGGCGTCTATAAGTTCTTTGGTTGTCTGAGGAGGAACAGGTAAATCATACCCAAATTCCTTTTTGAAACGCGCCTGATATTCAGGATTCTCCAGTATGTCACGTCGGTAATACATGGTTATAGTATCGTGATCAAGAGGAATACCATACCATTTACCACCCCAGGTTAAGTACTTCTCGATACCTGGCAAGATGGTCTCTGTGCCCCACTGGGGAAATTTGGGATCTTTTATATAATCATCGATAGGGATTATGTAACCCTTTCCCCTAAAGTAATCTCCATACCACCAGACTCCGCCCATATATGCATCGTACTTACCTCTTCCGGACAAAAGATCGAAGAAGATCTTCTCGTGAAAATTCTGGAATGGTACAGTGGTTATTTTTACTTTTCCGCCAGTTTCTTTTTCCCAAAAATCTGCAAAGTACCTGTTTACTGTTCCGAAAACTTCAGCCGTTAACATGAGTTCAAGTGTTATTCCTTTATAAGGTTTTGTCGCCAAATACGCCTTTCTTTCCGGTGTAATTACGACATCTTGGCAAGGAGTAATCGCAGCAATGGCAACCAAAAAGAAGACCGTAAGCCCAACTACCGCTAATAGCCTCTTTCTCATTTTAACTTCCTCCCTTATTTAATACTTTTAGTACATGGTTCAATTTTTCTCAGGTAACTTCTATCCCCAAGTCGAAGCAGCCTATTTGCCTTTCCACCTCCTTCCCGGCCTTTTATTTCCAGTCTTTGCCCTCTTATTCATAAATTATAGTTCCATGTCCTTCTCAGCAAATTTTTGGCTCCCTATTTTCTCCATTCCTTCTATTTTTTCTTTGGTTCGTCTCATCTAATTGAAACACTGTTTAGCTTTTCCCGAAGACTAAGTATAGTCTACAAAATTCAAAAATTCTGTCAATCTCATCGGCTCTATGTGTTAAATAAAATTTAAAATTTCACCAGTTGATCTTTGATATTCATCATGATTTCCTACCCAGACCCAAATATAGTCTGAACCATCCTTAATGGCGAGAGCTCTATGGTTAAGACTAATCCTCACAGACCAAAAATTACCGATTTTCTTGAAATGAAGGGAGGGATGAGGAGGATTTGCTTTCAATAGCGTAAAATTTTCTCTGGCAAGTTTCTGAATAGATAATGGCAATCCCTGAAAACACTTCCAGAAGCGACTTGTTGTTTTAGGCATCTAAAGGTTTCTCAATTTCTTGCTTTGCTTTTCCTTCTGAGCTTCATTTACCAAGAAATCAAGTTTTCCCGCTTTTGAAT
>AQRW01000086.1 GCA_000402295.1 Candidatus Aerophobus profundus SCGC AAA252-L23 | reverse complement strand
GAATAATTTATAAATTCCTATACGTCAAGAAAATCAAAGACAACTCATCGGGACAAATACTAATCAAAGTGGTAAAAAATCCTCACTCACTACCATTTTCATCCCCTTATGTCACCGTGATTGGCAGTAAGGCTTCCTCATAACCCTCCTTGGAGCAGGTCTTGGAGATTTTCAGAAAACCCTCACCGGGGGAGCTCAAAGACACCAAAAACCATTTTTCATAAACTCCGGCACTAATTTCTTCCCAATCAGTCTCACCCAAAATTTCAATGCACTCCCAGTTAAACTGATAGTCAAGAGGATCAGACATAGTGCAACGATTATGCGTTTTCTCAACTCTTACGCCTATCTCTCCCTCAGTTCCCACCGGAGCCTCTATCCGGTCGTAGTTAAAACTGAATTCGCAGGCCAGAGCTGGAATAGAAGTCAGGATTATCCCGATTAAAGACAGCCCTACAACCAGCCCCAACAACTTTACCTTAGTCTGTTTCATTGTTACCTCCTGGGTAATCTCTTAGTAGTGTCAAAATTCTTATAGTAATACAGTGGTGGGGATCTATTTATTTCAAAAAAGGCAAAAAGGGGATGGTTCTCTTTTTTACTCAGCGAACTGCAGAAAGAAAACTTGACAGGGGAAAAAAAGTATTCATAATAAAATCATTAGTATGACATATTATGTATGGTGAAATCATGGCCTATAAGAAAATGGACTTACGGATCAACCGCCCCATAGAGCCTTTGCCAATAGTAGTACGTAACAAAATCGCCGGACTTATTGAGGAAGGAGTTCTCACTTCGGGAGACCGGATGCCTATCGAACCCGAACTGGCCAGAGAATTCGGAGTTGGCCGGGGAACTCTGAGAGAGGCACTTCGTCTCTTAGAGGAAGATGGGTACATTTCAAGACGAGTGGGAATTGGCACCTTCGTGAAAAAATCACGCCCCGCCACTGCGGCTATTTCTCTGGAAAAAAATTTTGGAGTCCTGGAATTATTAGAATCGATGAATCTAAAACCCAGTCACATCGAGTGTCATACGCGAGTAATCAAAGCCGATAAAGGTACTTCCGATATTTTACAAGTAAAAACGGGAGTCCCTTTGGTATTCATCTCCCGAGTAGCTACGGTGGGCCCAAAAAGAGTGGTTTGTGGAATGAACATTTTACCCAAATCAATTCTCAAAAATACGAGCGTCAAAAATTTCAAAGGATCTTTACATACCCTATTGGAGGAACAATGTGGACAAAAGATAGCTTATGGAATTGCCAAAATAATCTCCACTGTTGCGGATGTTCCTCTCTCCAAAAAATTGGAAATAGATCGCGGTTGTCCGTTATTACTCATTGAACAGGTCAATTATGACCCCGAAAACAAACCGGTACTTTTGTCGCGGGAATACTGGGTTCAAGGAGTCGTTGAACTCACTATTTTTCGTGACCACCGGAAATAGTTTCCTTATATCCAGAGAACACGAGAAAAATCAGTACGTCTGTCACCATAGATCCGGAGGAGTAATTCTCCTTCGGGGAACATCAGTAACAAAAAGAAAAAGGAGAAAAGGGTGAAGAGAGTCAGAGCAAGTAAAGTAATTATGATTGGTATTGATGGAACTATTCCAGAGTTTATTGAGAAATTTGCCGCGGAGGGTATTATACCGAATATGCAGCGATTGATGGACCAGGGGATGTTTTCGGAAGTCCTGTCGGCCCCCCAGGCTGACACTCCCACGAACTGGACCACAATTGCAACCGGGGCCTGGCCGGGGACCCACGGCATCAATTCCTTTGGGTTTCATATCGAGGGTGAGGCCTATGACCAGGTTTACGATATGGGGAAAAACCTTTTTCCTACCGTCGCCAATGCCAGTACCGAATACTACATGAATCGGCTATCCAAGGCAGAATACATCTGGCAAAAAGCGGAAAAAGCAGGGAAGAAAGCTATTTTGATTAATTGGCCGGGAGGGTGGCCTCCCAATGTCGAAAATGCAGTAGTGATAGACGGGACCGGACCACATTCTTCCCCTGTTTGCCGAATGAGCAATAAAGCAATCTTTCGTGCGGGCTCAGAAGTGGAAACCTCGGGATCGGAAGTAAATATGCTCCCGATCCGGGAAGCTACTGGTTGGAAGAATATGCCCTTGTCTCAGCGTCCTCCCTTGGAAACATGTTTTGACGTTACTAATCAAAAAAGTACTGAAACCGCGGAAGAAATGGAGCAGGTGCAAAAGAAGGATTCCTGTGTTCTTTATTGGGCCCTGATCATGGCGAACAAAGGCCAGACTTACGATACCGTTCTTGTCTGCAAGAATAAAGACACCACCGAAACAGTTGCTCGGCTGCAGCTTGAAGAGGAAAGTCCTTGGATTCAAGAGCAGTTTTCTCCTACCATTGGTGAGATGATTTACGCAAACATGATTTTCCGCAAAGGGTTTACGGCTACAGTGAAAGCAAAATTCAAGATGTCCCTTGGCTCTCTTTCACCAGAAGGTAAGAGTCTCATTATGGAACGGACTCCTATTTTTGCCACTCAAGGCTGGGCTTATCCGTCTCACGTTGCCGACGAACTCATTGAAGTGGTAATGGAAGAAGAAAAACAAGAGGTTCACCAAAAAAAGGAGAGGGAACTACGTTCTCAGAAATCCCCTCTATGTCAGGTATACGAATCGTATCCCACCATGGAAGAAGGATTATCTTCCACCTGCCGCTACCTGACCGGAAAATACGACTGGGATCTCCTCTTTATTCAAATGCACGCCCCGGACGGGATTAATCATGATGAGCTCAACAATCTATGTCCAGAATCACCGACTTACCATGAGGACAAGGTGCAGACAACCTGGGATAAGTTTCGGGAGGCCTACCGAATTCTGGACCGCTTTGTGGGAAATGTGGTAGATGCCGCGGCTGATGAGGACACACTGACTGTGGTTATGTCTGACCACGGCGGTATCCCCACCAAGAAGCGAGTCGCTCTGGAAGTATTTCTCGAAAAGGCCGGCTTAGTATCATTCAAGAAGAATGAGCGGGGACGCCTGGTAATAGATCTACTCCAAAGCAAAGTGGTACCAAGCGTTAATTACGTAACCCATAATATTTGGGTAAATCTTCAGGGAAGAGACCCTAACGGTTTTGTGGCACCTGAGGACTACGAAAGAGTTCGAACCAAGACTATCAGTTTGCTGATGGGAATTACCGATCCCGAAACTGGTGAGTGCCCAATTTCCCTGGCTGTCAGAAAAGAACACGCGCGGGATCTGGGACAGTGGGGCGATCGACTGGGAGATATTGTTTACTTTTTCAAGGAAGGATATTCTAACAAGTTCACCAATTGCATTACCGGGATTGATCCGAATGACCTACCGGAAGGCGGCTTTGAACCAGTACTAAAAGGTCCTGAATTTGGCCGTCATCATTCCTTCCTGCCGGCGACGACCTACTGTGGATGTTCCGTAAAGGGAATGTTCATCATGTCCGGGCCAGGGGTCAAAAAGGGCTATGTACGATCGTTCCCTCTACATACAGTAGATATTACACCTACAGTATGTTTTTTGGCTGCACTCCCGTATCCGGCCCAGTGCCAAGGAATGGTACCTGGAGATGCTCTGGAAATCGACTAATTGGTGAGCCTCGCGGTATTCGGATGCACCTTACCTGGCAAGGTGCATCCGGAAAGTAGAGAGTAAGATAAGATTCGAGTAATTAAACCCAGTCCCATACTGATGAGTTTAAAATAGCACATGGGGAGGTGATGCTGACGGAGAATGTCGGTTTAGGTTTATGCACTATACTAAATGAAAGGAGATTAAAATGGGCCGTACAAAGTTTGTGATTGGATGTTTGTTGATTGTCGTGGGCGGAATATTAGTAAGTGGTTTGGCTGTAGGGGCCGAAGAACCCAGGTATAAAGGGATAACCCTGACTTTATCTTCTCATCGGGGTCCGTCTACTACCGCTTATGAAAAGCTTATTCCAGAATTCGAACAGAAATTTGGGGCCAAGGTAGTCTTCGAAATTGGTCCTTATGGGGCACTCAGGGCTAAACACTTTACGGAGGCGGCAGCTCACACCGGTGTTTTTGATGTGATAAGCTTCCCCCATGTTGAACTTGGTGCCTACGTGCAAGGAGGAGTTATCCTGGATCTAAATCCCTATTTGCAGAATCCTGCTTTGGCTGATCCCGAATACGACATAAAAGACTTCGTACCCTTTGTACTGGATGCCTATGGGCTATATGACAGTGGACGCTACGCGCTACCGTACAAATTCGACGTCCTTATCGCCATGTTCCGCAAGGATCTTTTTGTGAAGTATGGTTTGACCTCTCCTGGATACTTTACCTATGAGTCACTCCTGGAAACAGCAGAGAAAATAGCTCCGGAACTTGAACAGGGAGTTTATCCCGTGGTACTTCCGCTTAAGTCCCCCGTTGCTTCGTTTACACCATGGGCTAGCATATTCATTTCTAATGGAGGTACTTTCTTCGATCAGAACAAATATCCACTTTTTCACCAGAAAGCAGGGGTAGATTCCCTGAATTATCTCAAAAGATTGTTGCCTTTCATGCCTCCGGATGTGCCGTCCTATGACTTTGACGTTGCCAACAATGCTTTTGCTCAGGGAAGAGCGGTCTACTCTATAAACTGGCATGCCTATTTTCCGACGGTGCTTAATCCCAATGAATCAGTGGTTTCCGACCTAGTTGGATTTACTCTGAGTCCTAAAGGTATATCCCGCCAGGCTCAACAATTGGGCGGTTGGACGGTAGGGGTATCGTCGGATTCCCGACACCCAGAGGCAGCTTTTCAACTGATTCAATTTCTGACTTCCAAAAAGAATGCCGTACAATTTGCTCTCGATGGCGGAACCTCAGCCCGGATATCAGTTGCAGAGAACGCTGAAGTGATAGCTAAAATCCCCTACTATCCACTCCTCATCAAAGCTTTGGGATTAGCATTCAGGAAACCAAATAATCCTTTCTGGCCTGCCACTCAAGACTTTATAGGGATAGCTGTTGGTAATGCCCTGGTTGGTAAAGACGCGGCCAGCGAACTTACTATGGCGGCGAGAAAAGCCTATGCGCAAGTTCAGAAATTCGGTTATTCTCCCCAAGACACAGCCTCGTCTCCGTAAGAAAAAGTAAAGTTCAGGAAGGGGATTATCCAATTCTCCTTCCTGAACTCGTGGATAGTCTTTCTGGTTTCAGGTTCTTTTATAATGGAGTTACGCAAAACAAGTGTTGATAAGCAAAACGGCAGAAAATCCCAACTAATATTTTGTTGAGGTTCAAAGAATGAAGTCTTCCTGGTTACATTTAGGTAGAAAACAGAGCTTTCGATATTTGTTTATGCTCCCGGCGCTCGCCGCTTTGTTCGGCATTGCCCTTTATCCTTTTATCTATATGCTATTTGTAAGTCTTCATATTTGGGGATTAGTAGCGGGTCTGGTTCCCCGACGTTTTGTGGGTGGAGCGCAGTACCTTTGGCTGGTGAAAAGTCCCGATTTTTGGCATTGGTTGCGAATCACCTTCATCTTTCTGGGCGGAACCCTTCTTTTTGAACTGCCCATTGGTTTAGGATTGGCCTTACTCTTAATTCCGGAGAAACGGTGGATTGAAATTGCGCGGATTCTGTTTTTGCTCCCAACTACCACAGCTCCCGTGGTAATAGGATTAATGTGGAGTTACATGTTGAACCGAGATATGGGCATTATCAATTATCTTCTGGGGCTGATACACATTACACCTATATCGTGGCTTTCAAACCCTACTATTGCCTTGCTGAGTATAATTCTGGTTGATGTGTGGCAATGGACCCCTTTTGTCATGCTTATACTACTGGCTGGTCTAAAAAGCCAACCCATTGAGCCTCTTGAAGCTGCCATCGTCGACGGGGCGACTAAGTGGCAAACATTAAAGTATATAACTCTTCCCTTGTTAATGCCCATAGTTAGTGTGGTTATTATTTTTAGAGCTCTTGATACCTTCAAGACAATTGGACTGGTGTATGTAATGACGGGTGGAGGTCCTGGGGATGCGACTACTATCTACGGTTACGCCATTTATAAAAAGGGGTTTGAAGATATGACCATGGGAGTCGCCTCAGCTTTATCAGTCATTATGATATTTATTGTTATAGGTCTTGTTTTTACCTATTCAAAAACTCTACAAACAGGAAGCGCGTCCTAATCTACTTTATTACCGTAGGAGATTTCTATATGAATCTGACCAAAGGTGGCCGCAAGAAGTTATGGCAGACTGTCCGGGCAGTGGTCATTGTTGTTAGTCTGATTCTCTTTTTGTTCCCCATTTATTGGATGCTTGTGACTGCGTTCAAAACCAGAGCGCAAATCTTCGCCTTACCCCCGGTCTGGATTTTTGTACCCACCTTGGCCAATTTCAAGCAGGTCTTTGTCAATTCGCCGTTCTTTCGTTATGCTCTCAATACGCTGATCGCAGCCAGTCTTTCCACCGGGTTAGCCTTGTTACTGGGTCTACCGGCAGCCTACGCACTTTCCAGATCGAGACGAGCGGGGAAACTGTTGTTGGGAGTGCTCGTTGTCCGCATGATTCCTTCCGTTGCTCTCAGTGTTCCTCTCTTCATGATCTTCTCCAGACTCCGACTGCTCGGAACGTATGCTGCATTACCCCTTCTATACCTAACGTTCAGTTTACCCTTTGTAATTTGGATAATGAAGGCATTCATTGAAGAAATACCTCCCGAGATTGAAGAAAGTGCGCTGCTTGACGGATGTTCCAAGATCAATGTACTAGTCAAGATTCTGTTGCCGGTCGCCATACCGGGATTAATTGTCTGTGCCATATTTTGTTTTATCTGGGCTTGGAATGACTTCATCTTGGCTCTTATCTTCACCCGGGCTCAAACTAAGACAGCGGTGGTAGATCTTTCTACTTATCTCACGGATCAAGGAATCTGGTGGGGACAGGTCAGTGCGGCCGCAGCATTTGTAATGATCCCTCCCATTGTGGTGACTTTGTTTTTTAGAAAATATTTAGTACGAGGATTGACCTTTGGAGCAGTTAAATAGGTAGTGTTTTTTTACTATAAGTTTAGGTGTCCCGAAGCGACCAAGAGAATATAGAGAGGAGAAAAATGAACTACCGTGTATTGGGGAAAACCAGTCTGACAGTCAGTGAAATTGGATTTGGTACTTGGGGTATGGGAGGTGGTTGGGGTCCCCAGAGGGACCAAGAAGCTAAGCAAAGTCTTCGGCAAGCAATTGACTTAGGCCTCAATTTCTTCGATACGGCGCTTTTGTACGGAAATGGACATAGTGAGCAGTTGATTGGCCAGGCGATAGGCCACAGAAGAGATCGGGTGATTATTGCCACCAAGATTCCCGCCAAGAATCATCCGCAGCCACTGTCAGCGGACATCTCTATTTCTCAAGCCTTTCCCGCCGATTGGATTGTTGAGTGTACGGAAAAAAGTCTTCAGCATCTTGGTGTTGATTACCTTGATATTCAACAATTACATCGCTGGATGCCGCAATGGATTAACCAGATGGAATGGTACGAATCATTACAGCGCCTTAAAAAACAAGGGAAAATTCGAGCCTTTGGTGTCTCCGCTAATCCCTGGGATGCCTCTGGTCCGCTGGAATTGATAAAGTCAGAATTTATAGATACGGTACAAATTCACTATAATATTTTTGAGCAACGCCCGGCAGAAACATTACTTCCAGTAGCCCAGGAGCACGGAGTGGGAGTTATTGTGAGAGTCCCCTTTGAAGAGGGTCTACTCACGGGACAAATTACTCCTGCTTATAGATTCAGTCAGGAAGATTGGCGAAAAGATTGGTTGACTTCAGAACGTCTGAAAGAGGTGGCGCGGCGAGTGGAAGCGCTAAAATCATTCCTTACGGTGGATTGCTCCACCTTGCCAGCCCTGGCACTCAAGTTTTGCCTGAGCCATCCGGCGGTGTCAACGGTAATACCAGGTATGCGCACAGTTGCGCACCTGGAGGCTAACTGTGCTGTCTCCGACGGTAAGCTTCTCTCTGACAATAATCTGGAAAAGCTAAAAAAACATCGCTTCCTTCATGGATGGACACTACCCTGGATGCAAGATAAACTGGAGTGAACTCCTGAAATTATGGGGAGGCAAAAGAGAACCGTTCTCTTTTTTGTCCATTCCCAACCAACATTTTTGGAGATGGGGGAATCACATCAGCAAAACTCAAGGAAATACCCGGACCGAATCTGTAACCCAACTTTTGCAGGAAAAGAATGGTAGCCGCAGGCTTTAACTCCTCGGTTATGATCTGGTAGCCGCAGGCTTTAACTCCTCGGTTATGATCTGGTAGCGGCAGGCTTTAGCCTGCGTTTATTTGCGCAGCTTAAAAGCTGCGACTACCATAACCCCTTTGCGCAAGTTAAAACTTGCGGCTACCAG
>AQRW01000085.1 GCA_000402295.1 Candidatus Aerophobus profundus SCGC AAA252-L23 | reverse complement strand
TAGAATTAATTGATAAATGTAAAGTATCAGCAGCACCAGGAATAGTATTTGGAGACAATGCTGAGGAATATATAAGGATTTGTTTAGCAACAGGAAAAGGCAATATCATTGAATTTGTAAAAAGACTCAGAGAAACCTATGGTTAAGGTAAGGCTTAAAAATGAATAAAATTATAGATCTAACCTATGATGTAGAAGAAGGTATGACTACCTTCAATGCTTCATGGCATCCTCCTGTTTCAATAACACAGTTAGGAAGACACGGATTTGAAGGAAGAGAGACACGAAAAGTTACTTTTGGAACCCATACCGGAACTCATGTGGATGCTCCACTTCATTTCTTCAAGGATGAAAAGGGCATTGAAAAAATCCCCCTCGATAAATTAATGGGAAAGGTAACTATTATTGACTTTTCACATCTAGGAGATAATGAAGTTATAACAAAAGAAATGTTTAGTGATACTACTATAACAAGACGAATGCTGTTTAAATTAGGTTGGGGAAAATATTGGAATAATAGAAAATTTTATCAAAATTATCCATTTTTTTCAAAAGAAGCTGCAGAATATTTGGTTTCTATGAATGTAGAGTTAATTGCAATGGATACTCCATCGCCAGATGATAGTCGTATTAACCTGAGCGGGCATATTCTTGGTGGTGAGAAAGATTCACCAATACACAAGATCTTTTTAAGAAACGAAATCATTCTTGTAGAATATGTTGCAAATCTTGATAAGATAAAAGAATATACTAGGTGGAATATCATTGTTATGCCTTTAAGGATTAAAGGGGCAGATGGGTCTCCAGCCAGGGTGTGTATATACAAATGAATGTTAATATAAAAACCTGGATAATAGATTGGTTTGAAGAGAATACTGGGCTAAAAAAGGATGAAATAAAAAGCAAGCTTCACGATAATTACTTTGAAAAAGGGTGGATTGATTCATTTAAATTCATTTCTTTTATCACTGATATAGAAGAAAGGTTTAATATTCGTTTTTCCAATGATGAATTTCAAGATAGAAGTTTTTCAACTATAGAAGGCATAGTAAGGATTGTTCAGAGAAAGATAAATGGGAAAAAATAAAAATTACGATTACTCTAAGGAAGATATAATTCAGTCTTTAATTAAAGTGGGAGTTTCAAAGGGAGACAATATCTTTATCTATAGTAATATAGGTTTTTTCGGGCGACTTAAAGGTGTAACTGATAAAAATGATTGTTATCAGATATTCAGAAGAGCCATATTTGAGGTAATCGAGGAAGATGGTACTTTGGTAGTTCCAACTTTTAGTTATAGTTTCTGTTGGGGAAAGATTTTTGATAAGGATAAAACACCCAGTGTTTGTGGGTTTTTATCCGAAATGGTCAGAAATGATCCCCGCTCATTAAGATCAGAAGACGCAAATTTCTCTATCGCTGCGATAGGTAACAATGCAGAGTATTTTGTAAGAGATGCTCCCGAAAATTCATTCGGACCAAATTCATTTTGTGAAAGATTCTTAAAAAGTAATGGTAAATTCTGTAATTTCAATTTTGATTCGGGTTCAACATTTATCCATTATGTTGAACGACTTCTTAATGTTCCCTACAGGTATGATAAAATGTTTCCGGGTAAATCTATAATAAATGGCAAGGGAGAAGAAAGAGTCTTTTATCATTTTGTCTATGACCTGACCAAACCAAATAATGCTCCTGATTTTACTAAATTTGATAAGAAAGCAAAAGGTATAGGTTTAACAAAAACAGCAAATTTAGGCAAAGGTCAAATTGTATTGATATCTGCGGAAGGTACTCTTGAATTAATAAAGAGGAAACTTAAAGAAAATCCTACATTCTTAATTAAAGGACAACATATTGAGGCTTGAATGGGTTTTTTATTGCAAATAGAACAAAAATGAAACAATCAGAAAGATTAGGTATGAATAAAATAGGTAAAGAGATATACGTTCTAATGAAGAGACTCTATCCCATTTGCCGAAGTATTACTGGGAATGGTGTACGAGAAACATTAAAAATCATTAAGGAATACATTCCTCCCATGGAAATTCATGAAGTTCCCACAGGGACAAAAGTCTTTGATTGGACTATTCCTAAAGAATGGAATATAAAGGATGCTTATATCAAAAATTCAAAAGGTAAAAAAATAGTGGACTTTAAGAAGTCTAACTTGCATGTTTTAAATTATAGCATCCCAGTTCATAGAAAAATCCCATTAGAAGAACCTTCAAAAAATTGACATTTATTTTGTATCCCAACTTCAAAAGTGCTGCAACCAGAATTTCAGTAGAAGCATTCCCTGCACTTCTCCCCAATCCTTGCAAAGAAGAATCAATAAGCTCAGCACCCATTTTCACTGCTTCTATACTGTTAAAAACGGCAAGCCCAAGATTGTCATGTCCATGGAATCCGAGAGGTATATCAGATACCTCTCTTATTGCGTCATAGTAATCCTTAATGTTTTTAGGAAACATGCCTCCAGCAGAATCAACTATATAAACTAAATCTGCCCCATATTTTTCAGATAACTTAACCTGCTCAGCAAATTTGTAAGGTGGGAGAACATACGATTTCATAAAATTTGCTGTAACAAACATTCCATACTCTTTTGCTCTTTTGATATATGGTTCTGAATTTGGCACTTCGGTAACATTCGTCCCTACTCTTATGAACCCCATATGGTGCTTTGCCGCTAAATCAATATCCTTGAGTCTTGCAATTCCCGGAATACAAAACATTCCATATTTTGCTTTCTTTAAGACACTCTCAGCCGCCATTGAATATTCTTCATCTGTCTGAACAGCACGTCCATAACCTCGGTTGCTGGCATTTAAACCCACTCCATGTCCAACCTCAATATACTCAAAGCCCGCCTCTTCCAGACTTCTACAAATAATCGATGTATCTGCCGAAGTAAAAGAAAAATTAATTGCATAACTTCCATCTCTTAATGTAGTTTCAAGAATATTAACCTTCTTCATGACAATCACCTCCTACCACAGTGGCAAATGCTATAGCTTTATCTTTACAATGTGATAAGCTAAGGTATACTTGTAAATTATGAAAACCTGTATCGTGAATTCTAACCATTGGAACCCCATTTTTATTATTAAGTATTTCTATTTCATTATAGTTCAAATTTACCTTGCTAATACTGCTTAGCGCTTTCATAACTGCTTCCTTTCCTGCATATCTGGCAGCCAAATGAGGAGCTGCTTTCTCCTTCGAAAAACAATAATCCAGCTCATTTTTAGTAAATATTCTGTTTAAAAATAGATTATTATCGACCAGGTCTAATTTTCTAAATCTATCTATACTTTCAATGTCAGTCCCTATTCCAAAATTCTTAATCCCTTTCATTAAAAAATCACCGTTCTCCCAATGGTAGTTCTTTGACTACCGCATCGATATCTTCGTTATCAATCCACTGGTGTCCGTAAGATAAAACTTTAGCTCCTGCAACTGTCACGCTTCTATTCCTCAGTTTATCCACTTAGAGCTCCTCTATCATTTTCTCAAGTTCTTCTTTGGTCAACCACCAATTATTGGAGTTACTGGTGAATCTAAAACCATCTAAAAGTGTTTTCCCTTCCTTAAGGTTACCTTGATGCCAAAAAGGATGTTCTGGCTCAATTACAAAGAGACTATCAAATTCTTGAGCGTGACGTGCCTCTTCTTCGGTAAGCAAAACTTCATCAATCTTCTCTCCCGGACGAATTCCTATAACCTCTTTTTTAGCCTTTGGAGCAATTGTATCTGCTAAGTCAATAACTTTCATACTGGGAATCTTGGGGATAAACACTTCGCCCCCCTTCATTCTATCAATACAATCAATAACAAAACAAACTCCCTGTTCTAAGGTAATCCAGAATCTGGTCATGCGCTCATCAGTAATGGTGACTCTGCCACTGTTCTAAGGTAATCCAGAATCTGGTCATGCGCTCATCAGTAATGGTGACTCTGCCATTCTTTCTTTGCTCTAAAAGAGGGGAACAATACTGCCTCGACTACCCACTACATTACCGTAGCGGACACAACTAAATTTGGTTTTTTTTCCTCCAGCGTAAGCATTTGCTTGAATAAACAACTTTTCAGCAACTAATTTGGTGGCTCCGTATAGGTTAACGGGATGAACAGCTTTGTCCGTACTGATAGTTATCACCTTTCCAACTTTATTGTCAATAGCAGCATCGATTACGTTTACTACTCCATCAATGTTTGTTCTCACTGCCTCAATAGGGTTATACTCGCAGGCTGGGACTTGCTTTAAAGCGGCAGCGTTAATTACAATATCAACACCGTTCATGGCTCTATACAATCTATTTTTATCTCGTACATCACCAATGAAGAAACGCAGTTTTTCATCGTTGTTGAACTGTTGACACATCTTCTGTTGTTTCAGTTCCCCCCGGGAGAATATACGGATAGCTTCAGGGTTGTGTTCTTTCAAAACAATTTCAGTAAACTTTTTCCCANAAGATCCCGTGCCACCGGTTACTAATATGGTTTTCCCTGAAAGACTCATCAGATTCTTCTCCTTATGAATTACAGATTCACTGCAACCCCACTTTTGAGGGACTTCTGGGCTGCTTCCAGTACCCTGAGCACCTCCAGAATCTCCTGGCCGCTGCTTAAGGGATCCTGGTTTTTCTCAATACACTGCAGAAAATGTAGGCACTCCCGTCTCAAAGGCTCGGCTGGACCCAGCAGGGGTCTTTCCTCACCCTTGTCTTCTATCAGGAAGTCTTCCGGGGTATGACTATTATTCTTAATCAACCTCTTGTTATAGATGACTAGTTTGTCTTTAGGCTGGTGGGTATCGTCGAAAACCATCATTTTCTTATCACCCACGATGGTCATTCGCTGAATTTTCACCGGGTGAAGCCAGCTCACCAAAATCTGAAAGATAATTCCTCCGGGAAAATCTAGAAAAAGGCTGACCACGTCTTCTATCGCCTTTTCTCTCTGCAGGTAAGAACCCCCTTTAGCTATTATCCGACAGGGCCTTGAATTTAAGAGATACAGAGCCAGGTAAATATCGTGGACCCCCAGGCACCAAAGAACATTCTCCACCGTTCTCACTCTTCCAGAACCCAGTCTCTCTGAGGAAAGATGAAAAATCTCCCCCAGGTCATTTTGCAGAAGGCGTCTTTTCATCTCCCCTACGGCTGGGTGATAAAGCAAGATATGTCCAGCCATGAGCTTACGCTTCATCTTTTCTGCCAAAGAAACAATTTCCTCACCTTGCCTTAGGCTTAAAGTTAGAGGTTTTTCCACCAGGATATGTTTGCCTGCCTTGAGAGCTTTTCGGGCTAAATTATAATGGCTCGAGGCCGAAGAAGCAATCACCACCGCATCTACCTGACCGTTAGAGAGAACCTTCTTATAATCCCCGGTGACTTTTACCCCCGGGTAATTACTTTTAATCTGTTCAAGAACCCTGGCATCTTTATCATAGCATATCTCTAAATTAGCTTTTTCAATTTCCAGGAAATTCCGGATCAGGTTTTTACCCCAGTTTCCGCAACCAATCAGAGCAACATTTACCATATTTTCATTTCCTTAACGGGCAATTTCACTGAGAACATCCAGGTATCGGCCATCTTTGTCTTTGAGCTTTCTATCGGTGAGAAGAATTAAAGCATCCTTGTCTTCAACTTCTTCCTCCCGGTTTACTCTTTCAAACTCCAGTCCATCTTTAGCGAGTGACCGGATACTCATTTCTACAATATCGGCCAGCTCCCTCTCACCCAGAACAACAAATTTTCTTTCTCCTTTAGCATATTCTTTAAGAATGAGGGCCTGAATCTTAACTTTCATTTCTTTTAGCGTGTTTACCGTCTTGATAAAATATCTGTAGGACTTGTGCGCCTTCTCGGTGAACCCCTTAGGAGTCAGGATGTATTGGAGTCTCCTTTTATTCAATCCTCGCACTTTGACACATCCTTTATTGATTAGTCTCTTCAGGATAATATTCACCATACCCAGAGATATCTCTAACTTATCAGAAATTTCTCTTTGGGTAATGTGCCCGGTGCGACTTAATTCCTCAATAACTTGAAGTTCTTTTTCTGAGATAAGGGACTTTTCCATCTCTTTATCCTTGGATTGTTCAATCAATGAACATTATACACTAAGAAATACGGAATGTCAAGCACTCTTAGCCCGTGGTTCACGGTTCTAAGCCTTAAATCTGCTGGCTGTCGTCAAAATTTATTAATTGCTCTGATAATCGGGGACATTTTCATAAAGTTGGGGTTTTTTCCAGGGCTTTCAATATCTTCTCTCTCCTCGTCTCTAAAAACTCAAGTTCCATAAAATCTTCAAGCATATCTTCCTCTTTAATATCTCCTCTTTTCAGTCGTTCATCTAACTCTAACACAGATTTAACTCCATACTTATTACCTATTTTGTAAATTTCAACTTCAATGTTTCTTAGTTCTTTTCCCAGAAAAGACTTCAAACTCTCCCTTTCCAGTTCAACAGGGTCAAGATCAAGAGTCTTAGCAATCTCCTCAATTATCTACATTCCCAGGCCTCCTTTCTTAATTTACACTCAATCTGTTCAATTGATTGAGTAGCCCCCTTCTACTTTATCACGCACACTCTTCTTCCTCTTCTATCATTAAATTGTAAGCTTCGAGAATGTTTTCCTTCAACTCTTCCAATGTTTGTCCTTGACTAAACACACCGGCTATCTCTTTTAGCCTTCCTACATACCAACTTTCGTCTAACCAATATTCTAAAGTAAAATATCTTGCCATTTTCTTACCTCCTTTAAAAAATCATCAATTCATCATTTTTATTGGTAAATCCAGCCATCATATTCATCACTTTATTATGCTTATCAATTGTCCTTATAATGAGATGTTATTTTTCATTTTTCTTCCAAGCATCCTTAGGCTTACACAAATTAATTCCATGAGAAACCGCTTCTTTTATCAAGAGATTTTCTTCTTTTTTGAACGCATTGATTTCTTCAACCGTATAGGGAAAAATATCAATTCCCATACCCATACCACTAAAAGAATCCATAAAGTCTGTTACTCTATCAATAATTCTTTTTTTACTTCTTTTGAGAACAATTAGAAGATCAGCATCGCTTCCTGGGACAGCCTCTCCCTTAGCCAAGGAACCAAAGAGAAATACATCCAACACATTACTATTACTTTTTTTCAATTCCCTGGCGGCGAATTTGAGTTTTCTTATGATGCTCTCAACATCCAGTGATATTATTCTTACAGAACTTGACGATTTTACCCGCATATTCAATCGCCTCCCTATGCCTCTTTCTCTGTAAAGTAATCCATTGGTGCACCAATATCAAAACCATTTGGGTATCTTGCTGGAATGTAGTATTTATCCAATATCTTGGCACCTTCTCTCAACTCTTCAATATCAAATTTACTCCCCAGGCTCTCTAATAACTCCCTCACAGAATGACCCCAGGCTAACTTATGTAATTCCTGATATAGTGCTTTTAGAGCTTTTTCGGCTGACTGTTGACCAGAAAAACAAGCCCATTCATAATATCCTTGCCTTAAATCCATCAGGGAATGCTCAAGATCTCTTTCTGCTTGTTTAAGCCAATCTTTTGTTCTTCTCGACATTTCAAAGCCTCTATTTTCACCCGAGCCAATTCTCTCACTTCATCGGACAGTCTAACAACTACTTCAGAAGTATCTTTGCTTCGAACTTATCCACCTTATCCCCTCTCCTCAGTGAGCAATTTCATCAAGGATGTCTATAATGAGAAACGACTCCACTCATCATTAGGTTATCTCCCACCCAATGAATTTGAGGAGTTGCTCGTGGATAAACAAAAACCAACTGTACCCAGTCAGGTCAGATCACTCTAACCCAATTTGTCCAACCAGAGGGGTGCACTCCATCTATCTCTTCCTTTCTAAAGTTATCAAAGATATTTTGGGCCTCAAAGGGACCGTAGAAGTTTCCCACTCCGGCATGGTCTCTACCTACAATAAAGTGGGTACAACCAAAATTCTTCCTTATTAAAGCATGAAAGATGGCTTCCCGGGGACCGGCGTACCTCATCTTTAGACATCTTTACCCTCAACCTGCACAACCTTTACCCCCTCTCATCAAGAAGGGATAACTAAACCGCCTATATCCTTATAGTACTATTAGAATTCCTTAACAGGCAAATTCTCCACATGAAGGTTTATAATATCCGAGAGAGTAAAGCGCTTCGTCACATCAAGTATTTCCAACCCTATAAGTTTATTTGCTTCATCAAGGTCAATTAATAATCCATTTTCTATTTCTTTTGTTTTAGTTACATATTTTTCCTGCATTTGGATATAAAGAGCATCAGCTTCTCGGTCATATTCAATTCGCATTATATTTCCTCCTTCATCTATTTTTGTCTACTAC
>AQRW01000084.1 GCA_000402295.1 Candidatus Aerophobus profundus SCGC AAA252-L23 | reverse complement strand
AGAGAAAGGTCAGGAGTTTGCCTTTGAATCGGCAGTTGTTACCAGATCGGAACAAGAAAAGACATTTACCCTAATCATCGAGAAAGAGAGATTGGAACTCTCCAAAACAAGAGAAGAAAAATTTTGTCTTCCTGGTTTGAAGGATTTTACGGTGAAGAAAATTGCCCAGGAAATCAAAGGCAAAAATCTAAGTGTCCAAATACTTTTCTCTGATGAGCTGAGTCCCCAAAAGAATTATGACGGGTTTGTCCAAATACAGCCCTTTTTGAAGTTCAAACTGAAGAATATGGGCAAAAACCTAATAATAACCGGAGATTTCCGACACGGTGAGGGGTATCAGATTAAAATAGTTGAAGGCCTGGAAAATAGATGGGGAATGATATTGGCCAAAGAAAAGGTGGCCAATATCAAGTTTCCTAACATGAAACCTATGATAGAATTCACTCATTCAGGAGTATATTTGCCCTCGGTTAATAGGAAAAAAATCTTCTTTAAAACAGTGAACGTGGAAAGAGTAAAGATATCGGTGAAAAAAGTCTTTGAAGATAATTTGGGTATTTTACTGCAAAGTAGTAATTTGAATGGTCAAAAGGACCGCCGCTATAAATATAATCCTTATGAGTTTAAGAGGGTAGGGGTTACCGTACTGGAAAAAGAATTAGAGATTGGCCTACTCCAGAATCAATGGCTCCAATCCGAACTTGATTTTGCAGAATTATTTAAAGATAAGGATAAGGGAATCTACGTTCTGGAGCTCAGTTTTGGTCGGGAAGACATACTCTATGAATTTCCTGATGACTGGGAGTCCTGGCAAGGTGATAACTATTTGAGAAGCAATGGGGTAGTGGTAAAACCGGTCATCTTAAGTGATCTAGCTCTCCTGGTTAAACAGAGTGAGAACAAGTTAATTGTTTTTGTTAGCGACGTGATTACCACTAAACCATTGAGAGGAGTAATTATCAAACTAAAGTCGTATCAAGACCAAGTTATTGCCCAGGCTAAGACTGACTATACCGGAAGATGCGAATTATTAAGAAAAGATGGATTCTATCTGGAAGCAGAATATCAAGGCCAACGTTCTGTCCTGAAATTCTCGGAAGATGAGTTGGACAATTCAGTTTTTGATACCGGAGGTTTGGCCATACCTGATTCCGGGCTAAGAGCTTTTATCTACACCGAAAGAGGAGTTTACCGACCCGGAGATACCATAAATCTTTCCCTTATTGCCCGTAATCAAGAAAATACCTTTCCCGAAAACCATCCAATTACCTTAACCGTATTCAATCCTAAAAAACGCAAGGTAATTGAAAAGACCGTCAAGAAAGGCAGGGATGGTTTTTATTCTTTCTCCTTCAAAACCAAGGAAAATGATCCCACCGGCCAGTGGAAGACGGAAGTTAAAATTGGGAGTAACAGTTTTTATCATCCCATCAGAGTGGAGACGGTGGTTCCTTATCGATTAAAGGTAAATATCGAAAGTACTCAGGAAAGAATTACTCTAAAAGACAGAGAAATAAAGGCAACTATTAGTGCTCAATACCTTTTCGGGAATCCTGCTTCTAATCTTGACAGTGAGGTAGTAATCAAGGTTGAACCCTATCAAGTAAAATTCGACCAATATAGAGCATTTAATTTTGGCAACCCAGAGATAGATTTCAAAACCATTACCAGTCCAGTATTTGAATCAAAACTCAGCCAAAGTGGACAAACTGGTATTAAATGGGAATTACCAAAGATTGATAAGGCTTCTTCCGGACTGAGAGCAGTCATTGAGGCCAAAGTTCTGGAAAAAGGAGGAAGACCGGTCCCGCGAGAGCAAATCATACCAATTGATTTGTACAAGTACTACGTAGGAATTCAGGGCCCCAAAGAAGAGTATTTATCGGTTGGTTCACCAATAAGCCTAACGGCAATTTTGGTTTCCGATAAAGGTGAAATGGTCTCCGGTAGAAAGCTCAACTATCAAATCTACCAGGGCCAGTCCTACTGGTGGTGGGATTATGATAGTCTATCAGAATTTAGAAAACATTTTAAGAGTGATTATTCCACCGAATTACGAGAGTCCGGAACGGTAACTTCAAGTTCAGAACCGGTCTTGATTACCTATACTCCGGAGAATTACGGAGAAATTCTGATTGAGGTTCAAGATGGAGATAGCGGTCATACGGCAGCCTCCTTCTTTAGAGCCTACTCCTGGGCAAGCGAGTCTGGAGCCAGAGATGCGCACATTTTGAAAATGAAGGCCGACAAGGAAGTGTATCACGACAAAGATACAGCCAAGGTAATTTGTCAAACCCCAGAAAAGGGACAAGCTCTGATTTCCCTGGAAAAAGGAGGAAGAGTCCTCAAAACTTACTGGAAAAAACTGGAACAAAGGGAGACGGTGATTGAAGTTCCCATTAGCCAGGAGATGATACCAACAGTTTATCTGAGTGTGTCGGTGATTCAACCGCACAGTCAAACTCAAAATGATAATCCCATAAGAATGTACGGGGTGGTTCCCCTTAAGGTGGAAGAAGAAAAGACCCATCTCAATTTCTATGTTAAGACTCCCCAGGAGATAAACCCGGGAAAAGAATTCAGCGTAGAAATTCAGACCCTGGATTTATCCCCGGCTCAGTTTACCGTGGCAGTGGTCGATGAAGGCCTGCTGGATTTGACCAACTATCAGACTCCCAGCCCCTGGGGATATTTCTTCCAAAAAGAACTACTTAGGGTGAAAACCTTTGATATTTTCTCCAAAGTAATTGGAGCCGATTGGGGAGATGTATACAAAGTATTCTCCCTCGGAGGAGGCTTTGATGAAACAAAAGATGAGGTTACGAAACGACTTTCTCCGGTCAAGGTGAAGCGTTTTAAACCCGTTTCCCTGTTCCAGGGTCCCCTATCTACCAATGAGAAAGGGAAAGCTCAAGTCAAGTTCAAGATGCCCAACTATATCGGTTCAGTAAGAGTGATGGTGGTAGGAGCTAAGAGCAATAGCTACGGCAGCAAAGAGAAAGTGATATCGGTCAAATCTCCTTTAATGGTGATGCCAACCCTGCCCAGAGTCCTGGGACCGCAAGACCAAATAGTAATTCCGGTAACTGTATTTGCTACTCGGGATGACCTGGGTGAAGTGGAGGTAAGCATGACGGTGGAGGGAGTTGTTCAGCCGGTGGGAGAAACCAAAATGATTCTCTCATTTAGCGAAAAGGGGGAAAAGGACATTTATTTTTCCCTCCGAGCTCAGGCAGCTATGGGCAGTGGCACAATTAAGATCTCCGCTTCTTCTCGTGATTTTGCCGCCGAGGACACCACGGAAATTGCCGTCAGACCGTCTGCTCCCTACACCTATTTTTCTCAGGAAAAAGTGTTAACTCCGGAAGTAAAGGTCAAATTTCAGATAAGAGATGAGGGGATTGCTGGTTCTAATCATTGTATGATGACTATTTCCAAGAGACCTGATTTAGCGTTCAACCGCCGCCTGCAATGGCTAATAAGATACCCTTATGGATGTATCGAACAGGTTACCTCCAGCGTTTTTCCTCAGCTTTGCATGAAGGACATATTTGACCTTGATCAAGAAAAAGCTCAGAAGATGGATGAGAACATCAATGCGGCAATTGACAAACTAAGAGCGTTTCAATTATCCAACGGTGGATTCTCCTATTGGCCCAATGGCAGCCAAGTCAACTTATGGGGGACCAATTATGCCGGACATTTTATGATTGAAGCTAAAAAAATGGGGTACTATGTTCCCGAAGATATGTACCAGCAATGGATTAAATTTCAAAAAGGAAAGAGCAGGACAACTTCTGATCACAGCTTAACCAATATCTACCGGGCTTACCTCTTAACTTTGGCCGATGAAGCACCCCTAGGAGCTATAAACCTGCTACGGGAAAACTATTTGGAAGAAATGAGCAATGCGGAAAAGTGGCTATTAGGAGCAGCTTATGTCCTCCTGGGAGAGGAAGCAACCGCCCAGGATATAGTCAAAAATGCCAAATTAACGGTGCAGGACTATACTGAGTTTGCCGGAACCTATGGTTCCTCTTTGCGAGACCAGGCCATAATTCTGGAGTGTTTAACGATTATGAAAGATTATGACCAAGGGCTTCTCCTTTACCAAGAAATCGCCAGACGCTTATCAGGAAACCAGTGGTATTCCACTCAAACCATAGCCTACTCGCTTTTAGCCATTGGAGAATACTTGAAGGTTAATCCCTCAAAAGAGGAGATTATGAAGGGAGAAATTCTCCTTCCTGAGAGTGAAAAAATCGAATTTGAGACCGATGAACCGACCTATACCTGGCCCATTACTCAGGGATTTGGCAAAGAACTGGAAGTGATAGTTCGCTCCCAGGACAAGATTTTTGGTAATTTGGAATGGGAAGGCATCCCTCTGAAAGATACAGTCCCCACCGAATCGAAGAACATTCAGTTGAAAGCAGAATGGCTGGATGAAGATGGTATGGTAATCAATCCGGAGAATATTGAACAGGGAACCGCATTTTGGGGGCATTTCACCCTGAGGAAAGGGGACTATGGCCCGATTGAAGAAATGGCTTTGGTACAGATACTACCGGCCGGATGGGAAATAGAGAATATTCGATTATTGGGCGGAAAACTACCGGAATGGATGAAAGATTATACTCTAAACACTGAAGATTATCTGGACATCAGAGACGATAGAATAATGTGGTTTTTTGATTTTGACCGACCCAGAGTGGATTTTGTGGTGAGATTAAATGCCGTCACCGTGGGAGAATTCTACCTTCCTCCTACGTCAGCGGAGGCAATGTACGACCACGATTATCGGGCAACCATTGCTGGTAAGAGAGTTAGGGTGTTCTCCAGAAAAAAGAGTAATTAGGGATTCTGTAAGTGTTCCTCCATGAACAAACTGAGCCGAAGAATTTGTCTGGCAGTCTTGATTCTAATAGCGGTAATCAGCCTTCTTTGGTGGGAAACTCGCTTGCCCATACCTCTTTTTCCCGATGACTACAGCACGGTAATTTTAGACGAAAAGGGTGATTATCTGAGAGTTTTTCTTAACTCAAAAGAACAGTGGTGTTTTCCCATAGTCAAAGATAACCTACCGGAGAAACTCGTACAAAGCGCCATCCTCTTCGAAGACAAGAACTTCTTCTCCCATAGGGGAGTAGATATTGCTGCCATTACCAGAGCATTGTGGCAAAATCTAAAATCTAAAAGGATAGTCAGTGGCGGAAGCACAATAACCATGCAGGTGGTCAGATTGATGAAACCTAAGAAAAGAACAGTAACTAACAAACTCATAGAAATGGTTCAGGCTTTGAAACTAGAACTTCATTACCGTAAAGATGAAATCTTGAAAATGTATTTCACCCATGCCCCCTACGGCGGAAATATCATCGGGTATCAAGCCGCCTCCTTAAGATATTTCGGCAAGTCGCCCCAAAATCTTACCTGGGCAGAAGCGGTTACTCTGGCCGTTTTGCCAAATAGCCCCCGTCTTATACACCCAATGAAAAATCAAGATAAGCTCAAAGAAAAAAGAAATCGACTCCTCAGACGTTTGTTTGATAAGAACATAATAACCGAAAATACCTACCAACTTTCCTTATTAGAGCCGGTGCCAAGAAGGCAAATACCCTTTTCCCTTTCCGCCCCCCATCTGGCCAGAAGACTGAAGAGCCAATACAGAGGCGGAATCATAGAAACTACCATCTCCAAGAAAATTCAGGACGAGATGACCAATTTGGTTAAGAATTATGCTGAGCAACTTAAACCCCAGGGAATAAAGAACATTGCTTTGATTGTCGCCGAAACTCGGACGGGTGAAGTTAAAGCTTATGTAGCCTCCCAGGATTACCGCGACGATAATAACCAGGGAAAAGTGGATGGCATTTTGGCCTTGCGCTCTACCGGTTCAATTTTGAAACCATTTCTCTATGCTCTATCCATAGATGAAGGAATAATTCTACCAGACACCCAATTGCAGGATATTCCCGCCCATTACGGTTCCTTTTCTCCGGCCAATGCGGATTTGAAATACCGGGGCATGGTAAGGGCCCAAGAAGCATTGGTGAAATCATTAAACGTACCGGCAGTGAAGCTCCTTGATGATTATGGAGTGGAGAATTTCTATCTTTTTCTCAAGCAAGCAGGAATGACTACCCTCTTTAGAAGTCCTCAAGATTATGGACTACCACTAATCTTGGGAGGAGCAGAAGGTAAGCTATGGGATTTGGCATCTTTATACCGGGGATTGGCCAATTATGGAGATTTTTCCGGAATATCGGTGCTCAAACATAACCAAGAAAAAGAGGAGCAGAAGCAATTAATCAGTAAAGGAGCTTCCTACTTAGTTTTGGAAATATTAAAAACTCTCAAACGTCCGGGCTCAGAATATTATTGGCATCAATACAAAAACCAGACTCCCATAGCCTGGAAAACAGGCACCAGCTATGGACAACGTGACGGTTGGTCTATTGGAGTAAATCCTCAGTGGACCGTGGCCGTATGGGTAGGAAATTTTACCGGAGAGGGAAATGTCAATCTCCGAGGGTCTAAATCTGCCGCCCCCCTGATGTTTAGTGTTTTTAATTCTCTTCCTAAGAATCTTTACTGTTCCTGGTTTGAAAAACCGGAAGAACCAATGAGAAAAGTCGGATTATGTGCTGAGACCGGGTATCTTGCCGGACCCCATTGTCCCCATGTAATTCAAAGAGAAGCACCCTGGAAAGCAAAAACCATCAAAAAATGCCCTTATCACCAACTCATATTTGTCAACCAGGCCGGAACCGAAGAAGTCTGTTCTCTTTGCTGGGAAAATGGTGATAAGAGGACAGTAGCGAGATTAGTCTACCCGGTAGAAGTAGTACAATATTTAAAGGAACGGGGACAGAAGTTTCTATCGGTTCCTCCCCACCGGAAAACCTGTCCCTCAATCAGCTCTCAAGATAATATAGATTTTATCTATCCCAGCAACGGAAGCTATATTATGATTCCCAGAGATATTTCCGGGAAACAGCAGAAAATTCCGGTAAAAGTAGCCCACAATCTAAAAGAGAGCAAATTATTTTGGTATCTTGATGGTAAATTCCTGGGAGTGACTCAGAAAAAACACACTATGTTCGTTGACTTTGACAGCGGACAACACATTATTCACGTGATTGATGAGCAGGGGAGTAGTAAAGAAATTGAATTCCATACCAGAAGTCGAGACTCTCAGGCCCAACCCTAGATCTAGACCCGATAGCAACGGTAATCTATCTCTAATTTTCTCAAATGTCAATGTAGATGTCAAGAGAAATTAGTGACTGTCCCCAATTTAGTGGGAGTGCCATCGGCAGCCTTCATCGAGCATAATCAGATAGTTTTTGACCGGAACATAATTGGTAATTGAATTTCCCGAGCCCAGAGCATATCTACCCTGAGGCATACACTGATCAAGAATAGTTCGGACGTATTGGCGTAGAGCTTCTTCATCCAGCCGGCATAACTTATCCACATCAACCCCACCCAGAACAGCAATTCTCTTTCCGTACTTTTGCTTGTATTCTGTTACCGGACAACAAATATCCTCAAAGGAATGAAGGGCATCAATTCCCACATCCTCAATCAAATCTTCCATAATGTGCTGCTTGTAGCCACAACAGTGATACCAGTACATTTTGTCCTGGGCATGGGCCAAGGAAGCATATTTCTTGAACCAGGGAAAGACCCAACGTCGTAGGTGCTCCGGACTGAGCAGAGTGCTGGTTTTGAAACCCAAATCATCTCCGTGCCAGATAACCCCTACGATGTCCAAAGGGGCTACTTGACGGTAGAAATCGTAGACGATGTTGCCCCAGCGCTCGAATATTGCCCCCACCAAATCAGGGTCATCGTGAACCAGATAAAGCAATCCTTGGTACCCCAGTAGGAATTCCAGTACTTGTTCATGCAGGGACTCAATCACTGCCAACTTCATCCCCTCCGGCAGGTTTTTGCCCAGAAAATGATAATACTTCTCCAAATCCTGGGTGATTTTCTCCGCTTTGCCCCAGGGGAATTGTTCAAAATCCTCCCAGGAGGTAATTATTCCTTTGCCTTCCAAGGCCCAGCTCCGATCGCCTCGGGAAAGAGCGGCGGTATCCCGAGCTCTTTTAGGAGTTAACAGTTCTTGCCAGCGGAGGATATGTTCCATATCCGGTATCACGTCATAGCCCAGACGATAGAAGAAATTAATGTTTTGCCGCCAATAGGCCTCTTCCGCCCCCTCTCTGGGAGTTTGACCTGTTGGAGCTATACCAAAAAGAAGGCGAGGCGGTGTTACCCATTTCTCTCCGAATCCCTGCTCAATGA
>AQRW01000083.1 GCA_000402295.1 Candidatus Aerophobus profundus SCGC AAA252-L23 | reverse complement strand
TTTTTGTCAAACTTACCCGCAAGCCGGCCCGATCCTCAAAAGCGAAATTGGGAAAACATAATGAGGAAATGCAAAACAGAGCACAAGAACTATTCAGGCCGGCTTGCGAGGAGGGACTGTATCACTCCCTTGAATTAGCCACAGTTTCTACCATGTCAACTCTCCGACCGGTGAAAATCGCGTCATAGTCCCATTTTTACCTCTTCCCATCTGTCTATGTCCACCAAATCTCAAATGATTCTGCAAGTTTTCAATACTTCTTTATCACAATTGGAACCCCGATTACTGCCCTAACAATGTACGCCATTCCTTTGCTGCTTCGCCTAAAGCTTGCTGAGAAGTTTTCTTTCCTGCCAAACACTGAGATATTTTTAGTGCCAAGATTTCATTCATGTCGGTACCCAATTCACTTGTAATGAACATGGCGCCTTTCTGGAAAGAGTCCAGACCTGCCTTCCAGTAAGGAAATCCGGCTCGAAATCCTGGATCATTATATACGGACGCTCGTGTAGGATCAACGCCAGTAGCCGCGAGAGAGATTTTCTTTTGGTTTTTCGGTAGACCCAAGAACTCCAGGAAGGCAAACCCTAGGTCTTTGTCCCGGGCATCCACAGGAATCCCAATGCCCGCACCACCAGCTAGACAGGGAGCACTCAAACCAGATCCACCCTTTGGTAAGATCTTATAGTCGCTTTTCCCAACGACAACAGACTGCTTAGGATCTATGTCACCTATACCTGTCCATTGTTCACACATAGCCGCTTCTCCCTTATTAAAGGCTTCTTTTACTTCCATGTAGGAGAAGGATAGGGTACCCGGAGGTGAGTAAGGTACTGCTGCCTTCAGGCTATCGAGTGCCCGCATTCCAGCCTCCGAGTCAATGGCTGGCCTGCCAGAGTCATCAAACCAAGCACCACCATTAGCAGCAAATCGACTTAAGAATAACCCGATAAGATAGTCCCCTCGCATTGCCATAAGGGCAGTTCCGTACTTAACCCCACCGTAGTTTATATTTGGATTCCCTGCTTCACTACCCCTGGTAAAAAATTTTGCCGCGTCCAAATACTGGTCCCAGGTTTCCGGGGGAACAAGTTCGTAACCAAACTGTTTCGCAAATTCTGCTTTGTTCTTTGGATCGGAAAAGAGATCTTTGCGGTAGTACAATATTTGAACATCACCATCATAAGGCAATCCATAGATTGTTCCCTCCCACGTGCCGTATGCGTCCAGTAATAAGGGAAAGTGATCGTACACAAATGTTTCATCCCGAAAAAACTGTTCTAATGGTGTGAAATAGCCTTCTCCAAACAAAACTCCCTTCCATTGGTAGTAGTATTCGATGAGATTATAGGCCCCAGTTTGACTCACCAATTCTGTGACTATTTTCTCGTACAGATTTGCCATGGGAATTCCTACTATCTCCAATTTCGCCCCAGTCATCGCCTCGAATTCTTCCTGCACCATCATGGGTCCCGAGACATCACCGGCCTGCATCATTATGGTGAGAGTTTTACCCCTCCACGATGCGGGATATTCTGTTGCATTAACACTGATCAATGTGCCACTTACCAAAACAGTAACTAAGCACAAAGCTCTTATCAGAACTTTTATCTTACCCTTCATAGTATTATCCTCCTCTTTTATCTGTAACACCCACTCCTCACTTCCTTTTAACAACGAACAAGGAAAGCACCTACCGAGTCAATCATCCACCTCTTGGTAGTGAAAGTTTCCGTGAAAATTCTGATATCACCTCCTTTGGCTTCTTCCTTTGGTTTCTCTATTGTTCTTGAGTAGCCACCGTTCCGCCCGGCTTCCAACCCTGCCAATTAACCCAACCTATCTTCATAGCCGTTTTGGCTTCAGGTCGATGAACTTGGCTTGCTACTTCCACGCCTATCTTAAGATAGGCTGGTGCTTGTATCAAGTTCTCTGTTGCCTGTGTACCTGACTACAATGATATTGAACACCAAAATGCAACGAGACGGTTAGGGTTTTTCACTAGTCTTTTATCTCCTGATGAGCTCACCAGTGGTAACCGGTCAAATGATCAATCTCAATTCCAGCCCCAGATCTTTCATGTCGGTGGGATCTGAGAGTTCTCCTTTTCTTAGTAGGGTAAATTTAGCGGTTTTTTCCAGAGGAATCGGCGGCCAGTGCCAGGTTCCTTTGTTGAGAGCGACACCCAAAGTACCGTTTAAAAGAAAAGCGCGAATTCTTGTCAGGTCCGGCATTTCCTTTCGATTATCGGCTGGCGCCATAACAAAAATTGCCTGGCCGCTTAGGGAAACGAAACTCTCCGAAGTCAGTTTATGTCTTTCCATTTTTGTAACTGGTGCCTCCGTTCTCTTGCAGAGAAGGAGACCTAAATCAATCTTCTCCTCACTGGGCCCCAGATCCACATTCTTGGTCCAGTAAGAAACATGGGCCAAATTCTCCAACGGGACTTCCCCCTCCAGGCCCATAATTTGACCGTATGGTTCAAAACCGGACGGGGAAATCTCCGTTAATGGTTCAATCCTTATTTCTCTGATTTCCATTTTTTCTCTCCTCTTGACTGTTTTTGCCAAAAGCACACCTTGGTATCTCTATATTTCAGCTCTCCATAATCTGTATTCTGCTCTGGGAACGATGTCGTCCTGGAGATCTTCATGAAGCTCGGTAAAATATTCGCTGTAACCAGCAACTTGGACTACTACACTCCGATATTTTTCCGGATAGTTTTGTGCTTCCCTAGAAGTATCGGCTGAAACCATGTTGAACCAGACATTCATCCTCCAGACCGAAAAAATATCTAAGTAGCTACTCACGGCTAAGACTGTGACACTGAAAGCGATTCCCATCCATTCTTTGGAAGAGTAATCTCTGGTGCTTTGTGTGACATTGCTTTTCTTTTTTACCCTTTGTGACTTCTAACACTACCCCTTCATGAGGAAAGCATACCATCGGCATGAAGAGTCGTCAGTAGTCAAATTTGCTTAACAGTCAGAAAAAATACGTATCTATCGAACGAGGTTTACGTGTAACCCTACAGCTATCTCATCGACAATTCTTCAATGAGCTGGTTCAAGCGACGCCGATAGTAACAGAAATTATCCCAGCTGATATCTGGAGGAACCGAATGATCTATGCAGGGAATGTAGCCTCCTTTATCTATGATTGTAGCTACCCTACTTAACTCTTCGTCAATTTCTCTTTTTCCTTGAGCAATACTTCGTTTGTCTATTCCTCCGATCAACTGAAGTTTTGGAAACACTTTCCTTAGTTTCACAACATCCATTCCTGCTGCTACTTCCAGAGGATAAATGCCTGTAACCCCTGCTTCCAGAAGAAGAGGGATTGTATTCCAAAGGTTTCCATCGCTATCCACCAAGAACATCTTTACACCAAATTCCTTTAGTGCAGAAATCGTCATTTTATACGAAGGAAGAATGAGCTCGCGAAACATCGCCGGAGATATGAGAGGACCAGTCTTGAAAGCCATATCTTCCCAGAAATGAACAAAATCAACTTCTATTTGTGAAAGGACTTTTGAGAATAGAGTGATGCAGAAGTCAGCAAAGAAATTGACCATGTCTTTTATCAGCTGGGGTTCGTCGTGAAGTAGATACGATAGATTCTCAATACCTATGAGCTCATTCAGGATGCCAAAAAACCCACAACGAAATTCTCCCAAAGCCAGAGGGAAATCTCGGTGCTTGTATTCCTTAATCAGACTATCCCAATTGACCGGAAATCTTCTTTCATCCATTGGGTCAAAGCGCTCTTTTATCTGCTCAAAATCGTCTCGGTTTTCTACTGCACGCTTTACAAACTGAGGCATAGCAATTCGGTTTCTAAACACCTTCTTGTGAGCACCGTTTATGTCCCTGATTAAAATAATGTCATCTTCTTGAGCAAGGATCTGCCTTTCAAAGGGTGGACAAAGAAATAGATTTACTGGTACTCTCACTATTCGAGGATCCAGCGTAAAGTAATCGTGTACATCTTTTTCTCGAGGTTCATTCTGGGCTGAGAAATAGGCTTCCCCGATCAGTATCTCTGATTCCTTGAACTCAACCAAATCCTGAGATTCTTCATCGGACAAAGGTAATCCTTCCTGATTCCATCGGTAGAGTGTCTCTATCCAATAAGCCCATTCCCACTTGAGTGTGCGATCAATTCGCCGGAAATTCATCACCTGCTCAAATCTCTCTTTTGTCGTCACTGGATTACTTCCTTTCGCCCTTATTCTCGAGCAAATAGGTCACCGACCTCTGCCGTCGACGGCTCAGACACAAGAGTCAGATTCCGTACTAAGACATAGTGAGTAACATATTTTATGCACGCAAGGGAAAGATTCACTCGGCCAATTACCCATTGTTTGGCAGAGCTCTTGTAATATAATGTACCCGAAAGGTTATGTCAAATAGTTGCATCAAATCATCCAAAATGTAACCGAAGAGGTACTGGTTGGATCATTTAAAGGAGGGTTTTGGGTATGTTAATTAAAAATTGTGGTTGGAACTGATCAAATTGGCTGGGGGAGGAGGATTCGAACCTCCGCTACAAGATCCAGAGTCTTGCGGCCTACCACTAGCCGATCCCCCATCAAAATCTATTTTATATCTTTAAGCATCTGAAGAGTTCGGTTAATTCTCCTCAAAACTTCCTTCTTTCCCAGAGTGACTGCTACTTCAAACAGGCCTGGTCCCTGCATTTTTCCCGTCAGAGCTACCCGGAGAGGATGAAATAATTTAGAGGTACTTAAAGAAAGTTCCTCAGCGGCGCTTCTTATCTCCCCTTCCAGGCTATTTTCAGTAAAAGAAGAAAGTTTATCTATTTTCTCTTTTAGTAGCTTCAAAAGATCAATCACATAATCTCTTTTTAATCTTTTATTTACTGCCTTCTCATCATAAGAAAAGTGGGAATTAAAGAAAAACTCTGCCTTATCTATCTCTGAGAGTATTCTGATTCTCTCCTGCTCCAGTTTGACAATCTTTAATAGACGTTCCCTCTCAACCAAGCTAAGATTCTCTGGAATATCAAATAATTTACCAAAATAAGGAAACAAAAGTTCCAGGAGCTCTTCAGGTTTGAATCGTCGAATATATTCTCCGCACATCCATTTGAGTTTATTTACGTCAAAAATTGCCGCACTCTTGCCCACCTTTTCCAGAGTGAATTTTTCTATCAATTCATCAGGTTCAAATAATTGCTGACTATCGACAGTGGACCATCCCAGAAGAGCCAGATAATTAACCAGAGCCCAGGGAAGATAACCCTGTTCACAGTAATAGGAAATTGAAGTAGCTCCGTGCCTTTTACTTAACCTACTCCCATCACTTCCCAAAATCATCGGTAAATGAGCAAAAACTGGGGGTGAAAAACCCAGGGCCTGATAAATTAAAATCTGCCGGGGGGTGTTGGAAAGATGATCATCTCCCCTTATTACATAGTTTATTCTCATTAAAGTATCATCTATCACATTGGCGAAATTAAAAGCAGGCAAGCCATTCGATTTAATAAGAACAAAATCGCCTAGTGTCTGGCAATCAAAAACCACTTTTCCTTTGAGGAGATCCTCCACCACAATCTTATCTTCTCTGGTGACTTTGAACCTCACCACCGGCTTTCTCCCTTGTTTCTTGAGGCGGCTCTTCTCCTCAGAAGAAAGATTTCGGCAGGGCTCATCATCTCGAGGAGACTTTCCCAGCTTATGCATTTCTTTTCTTCTTTCTTCCAACTCCTCAGGTGTGCAAAAACACAGATAAGCCTGGCCACTCTTCAAAAGCTGGCCGGCAAATTCAGAATAGATAGAAACTCTCTCTGATTGAAAATAAGGTCCGTATTCTCCGCCTACTTGGGGACCTTCATCCCAATTTAGACCAAGCCATTTAAGGTCCTTTATTATGGACTGGGTAAAATTTTCCTGCGATCTTACTACATCAGTGTCCTCAATACGCAAAATAAATTTACCACTTTGGTGTCTGGCGAAAAGCCAATTGAAAAGAGCAGTTCTGGCTCCCCCGATATGTAGTTCCCCGGTGGGACTGGGAGCAAAACGGACCCTTATTTCCTCACTTTTTTCTCTACCCACTCGCTCACCCCTAACTACTTGTTCTTGTGGCGGTTGGCCCGTCTCCTCTTTTTTCTTTTGTGCTTAGAAATTTTTTTTCTTCTTCTCCTTTTGTCCGATACCACTTTTAGAGTACCTCCCTTCTACTTGTCATTAAGTATCTAAAATACAGTAATAATTTAGATTTCATAAAAATAGCCGTAACCTTCGGGTTGCGCCTGTTTTTCGCAGGCTAAAGCCTGCGGCTACCACTTTATCTTCGCCAAAAAAGGGTTCTTTCGAATACCTAAAGCTTTATGAACCTTACTTTTTAGTAAAGCTTACCTGTTACAAAATGCATAAAAACAAATAGTTGTCAAGTTTTGATTTTATCTTCCACTCTCAAAGACTCAATTCGTACCTTGCCTAAACTGGCAGCTTCAGAGAGAGGATACCGGGAAATAAGTTCCTGGTAGTCCTGGAAAGCTTTCTTCCATTCTCCAAGAATCTCCTGACAACGAGCTTTTCCCAGGACAGCCTGGGGAGCCAAGGCGCTATTGGGATATCTCTCAATTAGTTCTTGATATATTTCTATGGCCCGAGAAGTTTCTCCCTTCTGCTCGCGGATGGAAGCCAATTTAAGCTGAGCCAAAGGGAAAAAGTAATCATCCGGATACTTTTTTATCCATTTTTCAAGAATCTCTTGAGCTAAATCGTAGTCTTCCAGCGCGTAATAACAATTGGCCAAGTAAAATAATACCTGACTGCGGTTTTCGGCCCAGGGATAACTTGACAGGGCTTTCTTTAGCTTATTTGTTGCTTCCTTGAATTTTTCAGTTTTCTTCTCCTGGGTCTCAGTTTCAGTATTACTCGCCTCTTGGTATAGGGTCATAGCTAAATCAAAATCTTTTTGAGATAGTCTGTTCATCCTGCCCTGAACAAGAATTAAAATAACAACTACGGCCATTATTCCAATGGCTATCGGCCCATAAAGTTTAAGTTTCCTCAAATTAATTCCCTTTATTACTCTCTCAAACCCACCAACTAAATTTCTAATATACTTCATCAATTTGCTCTCCCTACAATTTTTATTTTCCCCCAAGCTCCCAGGTGATTACCCTTGATCACCATCCCTCCCCTGATTCCGGAAATACCTTTTAGAAATTTCAAACTCTCTTTGATTTCCATCTCTTTTTTGACCAAATTACCCACAGCCGTAGCTACGGCATCAGCCAAAGCGGCGGAAGGAGAGAGAATAATCACGGCATCAGCCGTACCTAAACTTTCGGACTGACCAAAGGTTCCAGCAGAACAGCATATACCCAGAGGGGTATCTTCTGGTTTAACTTCCAAAGCAATCTTTCCCGAAAGAGGTGACTCTCCGGCATAAATGCCTATCCTTCTCATTTTGCTGGACTGCAAAAAAATATCTCCTCCATTTTCTACTATAACCTGCTGGCAATATTTGAATAAATTCTTACCTACATATTCGGCAATGGCACCGGCTACTGCTGCCATAGGACCGACTCCTGCTTTTTGAGCAGCTTGGACCATCTCTTTGACAATGGCGGGCATATCGTCCCTCAGAGGAATAGGCCTGAAGGACGACTTAAAAATGGGATTTTTAAAAATATATTGCTCGATATCCTTTCTACAGGCGATTAAAGCATCTTCTGTTTCCTGAGGTAATTTCTTATCAGCCAGCACTAAAAGATCACTCTCCTTTATGTCTACCTCGAAAGAGCACAAATCTCTGGATTTTATTAAATCTCTGTATATCCTGCGGTTTGTTGAAATAAGCACAGCTTCCCCTCCAGGTAAAACTTGCCCGAAAGCTTTAGCTTTCTTTACTTAAACAAAAAAGAGAAGTCTATTCAGGAAGTTCCATCCCCACAGCTTTTTTAATCATCCTCTTTAACATGTCTTGGGCCACCCGGGAGGTAGTTGTCCGGGGATAGTCGGGAATAATGGTTATGATTGGCAGAGGATTTTTTTCACTAAGTTCTCCAATTACCTCAAGACATCTTCCGGCTATCGATTCAGCCACAAAAAGAACTCCATAATCCCCTCTGAAAGAGTCCCTCAGAACCTTAGCCTCCTCAGCCTGACTACTGGGAATTATTGCCTCCACTCCTATCCCCCGAAAGGGTAAAGAGGTTTCCTTCTCAGCAATTATTAGTACCTTAAGCATTTTAATTAGCTACCTCTTTTGAGTATTCTGTTCACCACCCACGGAGAAAATCCTTA
>AQRW01000082.1 GCA_000402295.1 Candidatus Aerophobus profundus SCGC AAA252-L23 | reverse complement strand
AGAGGACCTGCTCTTTCACCAGCCTCCCGAAAATCCACAATTGGATCGCACTTGATCGTTGTCCCATATTTTTCTAATTTGATATCGTCGATTTCAATCAGTTCAGTTTCTGGACATATTCTTTTCAATTCCTTTGATACAGATGTCTTCCCCGAACCAATCGTGCCACGGAGCAAAACTAGTTTCGCCATTTTAATAGTCTATCTACCGATAAACCCCCCTCCGCCATGTCCAATCGCCACTAGCAGAAAAGCCAAGCGGTCATCTTGAATCTCGCATATGGCCTTGTAGGGCCCGAGGTCGATGCGCCCGGCCGGCCGGAAAGCTTGTTGTATCCTTGCAGTAGCTGAGTCTCGCTCAAGACCCGAATTATTTCGATGAGGCAGGGGCTGTTCTGGAGATCGATATTGTTCAGTTGTTTCTGAGCCGACCGGAGAATCTCGACGGTGTAGTTTATCCCTTTTTGTTCCTGTCCAATTCCCGGACTGCTTGCTCTAAGGAGATGCTTTCCTGGGACTTGGCTTTGGCCGCATCGTAGGCGCGCATGTCGTCCAGTTCTTCCAGTTTCTCAAGAATCTGCTCCCACTCGGCCACAGACACGACTACAGTTTGCCGCTGCGACTTCTCGTCAACTACGTATTGGGGGTGAAAGACGGTCATTCCAATCTCTTTGTTGCTGATCTAACCTTGTATAAGGCTTGGTCTTCACAGACCTGCACATGATCCGAACGGACATTTATCATTTTGTCAAATATCAACTCTGTCTTCATGAAGAGATTACTGCTTTCCGCCTTCAGGTAACGGGCTGCCATACCACAATATTCAGGGTCAATGTCTATTCCTATGCTATTTCTCCCGTTTCTTAAGGCGGCAATCATAGTAGTGCCGGTGCCACAAAAGGGGTCCAGTATAGTATCGCCGTGAAAAGAAAACATTCTCACCAAGCGGGTTGCTAATTGAAGCGGAAAAGGCGCCGGGTGATTTCTGGTAGAGGCACCAGGGATGCTCCAGATTTGTCTGAACCAATGGTCAAAGTCCTTTTTATCTATCTTGCTTAACTTTCTTTGTTCCTCAGTTGGTTTTCGGTAACCTCCCGGCTTTCTCTGCATCAAAATGAATTCCAGGTCATTCTTTATTATAGCATTCGGTTCATAAGGTTTTCCCAAGAACTTTGACCCATTATCAACTTCAAAACTAGCGTTGGCGATTTTGTACCAAATGATAGGATTCAAATTATCAAAACCAATTTTGCGACATAATACACAAATGTCGGCATGCAAGGGGAAAACAAGATGACGACCAAATTTGCGACGTGAAACGCAGACATCACCCACTACGCATACAAGTCTTCCTCCCGGCACTAGCACCCGAAATACTCCCCGCCATACTCTTTCAAGTTCGACTAGAAAGGCTTCGTAATCGTCAATATGCCCTAGTTGGCCCGGATTGTCATTATAACGTTTCAGGTTCCAATATGGAGGTGAGGTTACCACTAAATGAATGGACTCATCTGCCAAGAAAGACAAATCCCTTGCATCTCCCTTAATTAGTCTTTGATATGTTTGGGTCATAGTTCTCCTTGGGCAAATGCCCCCATGTGAGAGCCAAGAGATTTCGCAAAGAGTGAGAACGACAGGTCTCTGGCAGGTTCTTTGTATACTCCCGCAAGACCACTTCTGCTGTCTGATGTTATGAATGATGCAGATGTATAATGACGTTCAAGTAGTAGTTTACGACAAAACAACTCATACCGCTTCATATATGAAGTATCAACGAATTCAGGAAACACCTCGAAATGAGGCTCCCTTACTCTTACCGGACGATTTGAAGCTTGACAATCTTCAAGCATGAAGAAATAGCCCAGGAATGGCTGGACACCTTCATTGAAGGCCCCCTCTCTGAAGGCAGTCCACAGATCGAGGGCACTTCCTATCGCTTCTTCAGTCCTGTTGTTGAAGTTGTTACCAAAAGAAGGACCCACTTGGGATTTTGCCTCAATAGCAGCGAGCAAACGACCATTTTTGACAACTAACAAATCCCACTCCTTGGTCGGCCGAAAGAATCCAGGCAGCTCTAACGATTTCTTCCGAAAAACGAATCTGTTATCTATTCTGGCATCCACAATTATGTTGGTGAAAAGATCTATGAAACTATCCATCTGAGCACCACCGGTGACAGCACTGCGTAAACCAGCGTCCGATACACCTCGTTTCTTCTGCTTTTCCCTTTGCGCTCTTCGCGTAAGCCAGTAATGTGCGACAGCCCTACCTACGTGTTGTTCCAAGTTATCGATGATTTTGGACATCATTCAATCCACAATCCTCTTTCCTTACTTCTTAAATCTGAAGTAGCAACGAGTAGTACTTTCAACCCAAAAGGAGTAAGGACTACGACTCTCCAAGGCTCGAACAATGGGATTTTCAACCTCCTCCATCAAACTAGTGAACGAGGAGGTATGGCCCTCGAAAATACCATAATTCAGGGAACTTGTAATTGATCCATTCCTTTATTCCAGTCTGACAAATGGTTAGGTAGTCGTTACGTTTGTATTATATCACACGTTCAAGGTAGTGTCGAGTCTTTGTTACGAGGGTGTCAATGCAAAGTAATTATGTCATACTTTCTGCACAATGAAAATGTCATACCCCTACCGCTAAAGCTTCCTTATGAGAAGGAGCGTATCTTTTCTCTTCTTGGAACATAATAGGTTTATGGGGAAGTTCTTCTCCTCTGTAGAAGATATGGATAGTTTCATCTAAGCGCTTCTGTACCTCTACCTTTGCTTTAGCAAAACCAAAACGGGTTGCTGTGGGAAGAATCTGATAGCGTCTTCCCTGATAACTTATGGTATTGTCTCCCTGAACACATCTTTCTTCTTTTATACAGAAGATACGATCAAGATCCATTCCTTCAGGGATCTCTCTATAGGCTATCTCTTTCACCTTTGGCTCTCTGGTGAACTTCTTATTGTATTTGGGCAAGAATACTGAGTGTAGATATTCATTGGCCCTCTCTAAGATAGAGATTCCTTCCAGTCTTAACTCACTTACCAGTCTATCCTGGAATGTTCCCCAAAGTCTTTCAATTCTTCCCTTGGCAGAAACTGTCAAATACACCCAATAGGCAAGATGAAGCATCAAAATTCATAATCACCCATCCCTTCCACCCTCTTTATGGTAAAGAGTTTAAATTGATATCCTACCGACACAATTGGGGAGAATACAGAGTGTATTTTTACGATGAGCGTGGTCGTCTGATCTCAGTCCCTGCTGGATGTACCAATGTTCCTCCTGGGGACCCATTTGTAAAAATATCGGCCGGACGATCACTTTTTCGCATTGAGGATTTAATTCATCTTTGCACTTTGATAGAAAATCTGAAGAGGAATTCAAACCGGGATGAATAGTTACATGTGTAAAGTAAATTATGTCAATTGTGTAAATATAAATATGCCGCATGATATTTGTTTTTGCTCCATCACTATCTTCGGTAAGTGTCCATATATTAGCAACAGCACGTCTATTTTTAAAAGAATACTTGACATAACTTTTAAGATGTGGTATAATTTTTCTTACAGTACGAACTACCAATACCATGGAAAGAGGGAAATTATGCCAAATAAGGATAATGATTCAAAAGCAGAGGCCCTAAGAGAACATGGGGTTTTAAATCCCAAACCAGAGATGGTAAGAGATGAGTTATTTGAAAAATACCATTTTTTTGATGGACGTGATGTGTTGCAGGTAAAATACGAGATGGTGCGTCGAGTGAAAAAAGATAAATGGACAGTAACCCAGGCGGCCAGGACTTTTGGGTTTTCCAGGCCGTCTTTTTATGAGGCGAAAAATGCATTGAACAAAGAAGGTTTATCCGGACTCTTGCCGGCTCAAAGAGGGCCCAAAAAAGCGCATAAACTTTCGGATGATGTAATGATCTACGTAGAAGAAGCTGTGGCTGAAGATCAGAGGCTTCGTGCTGGTACTATAGCTTCTCTGATAGAAAAGCGTTTCGGATTCAAGGTCCATCCCCGGAGTATAGAACGGGCATTAGAAAAAAGGAAAAAAAAACGAAGAAAACGAGAGGGCAAATAGGAGTCCTGGCTGCTGGATCAAGTTTGGATAAGGATACTCTCAGTATCTTGTATGAGCAGCTGCGGCAAGAAGCCTTACGCACATCCGCAGGCCACTACAGAAGAAGTCAAGGACTGGCTCTGTTTACTGGCAAGGGTATGGCTGCATGGATAAAAGCCTGGACAAATTGCCCCTCTTCCCCCCTTCCGGTTAGGAGAGAAGAAGGTAGGCACTCGCACCGAAGTCTACCGGTGGATTTACCTACAGAAGTGGCCATATTACTGACCAATATGGCTCTAAATGTCTTTTAAAGGAAGTAAGAACTAGATGATAAATGACCAAGGGCAAAAGGTTACGGCTGACCATCTAAAACGGAATGCTTATCTGTATATTCGACAGTCTACTCTAAGACAGGTTTTTGAAAATACAGAAAGTACCAAACGACAGTATGCCTTGCGTGAGCGAGCAATAGCATTAGGCTGGCCCATAGAACGCGTAACTGTTATAGATTCCGATCTTGGACAATCCGGCGCCTCGTCCGGGAATAGAGAAGGATTCAAAAAATTAGTATCTGAGGTTGGCCTGGGTAATGCCGGTATTGTCATTGGTTTGGAAGTGTCCCGCTTGGCACGCAATTCTTCAGATTGGCATAGACTGCTTGAGATTTGTGCTCTGAGCAAGACTTTGATTCTTGATGAAGACGGCATCTATAACCCTGGTGATTTTAATGACCGCCTGCTTTTAGGATTAAAAGGTACCATGAGCGAAGCTGAACTGCATATACTAAGAGCCAGGCTTTTGGGTGGAATTCGCACCAAGGCTCAAAGAGGAGAGCTAAAATGCCCGATACCTATAGGCTTTGTTTACAACGCCGCCGGAAAGGTTATTGTAGATCCAGACAAACAGATTCAGAAAAGTATCCGTTTGTTATTTGAGAGCTTTCGTCGCATTGGATCAGCAAGTGGAACGGTAAGATATTTCCGTAAAAATGGGTTAAAGTTTCCCCGTAAGTTCAGTAAAGAATTGAACAAAGACGCGATGATATGGGGCGAGCTAGCTCACCACCGAGTATTGCAGATACTCCATAATCCTCGTTATGCCGGTGCTTTTTTCTTTGGCCGCCTCAGGACACGCAAACTTGCTGATGGGACAGTAAAATATGAAAAGCTGCCAATCGACCAATGGCAAGTGATTAAGAAAGATGTTCATCAGGGATATATTTCATGGCAAGAATACCAAGAAAACCTTGGTCGGCTCCGGGAAAATGCACAGGTAAATGGCTCGGATAGAAGGCAAAGTCCGCCCAAAGAAGGCCCGGCCCTTTTGCAAGGACTAGCTATATGCGGCATCTGTGGCAGACGAATGACCGTTCGCTACCATACAAGAAGGGCAGTAAGAGTGCCTGATTATATCTGCCAAACAGATGGCATCGAACATAGCAGGCAAATTTGCCAAACTGTAAACGGTAAAGGAGTGGATGAGGCGATAGGAAAATTACTGGTGGAATCGGTCAGCCCATTAGCCTTAGAAGTAGCCTTGCAGGTACAAGATGAACTACGCTCACGGGTTGAAGAAGCTGACCGGTTGCGAAAGCAACAAGTAGAGCGTGCCCGATACCAAGCAGATTTAGCCCGACGGCGCTATATGCAGGTCGATCCAGAAAATCGTCTGGTAGCCGATTCCCTGGAAGCAGATTGGAATGACAAACTCAGAGGACTGAAAGAAGCACAAGAGGAATACGAGAAACAATGCAAGATTGATCGGATGATCCTCAACAGTGAAGAAAGGTCCCGGATTCTTACCCTGGCCACTAATTTTCCCCGGCTATGGGAGAATCCTAAGACAGCGTATCGGGAAAAAAAGAGAATGGTGAGACTTTTAATTGAGGACGTTACCCTAATAAAGAACAGCCAGATTTCCATTCATATCCGTTTCAAAGGAGGTGCTCTTAAATCCTTAAGCATTCCTGCACCAAAGAGTTGCTGGGAACTTCGCAGGACAGGCAAGGAAGTAATTTATGAAATTGATAAACTACTTGAGCGTCATACCAATGCTGAAATTGCAGATATTTTGAACAAACAAGGGCATAGATCAGGAACAGGTCAGACATTCAGGCCAAATATAGTTGTTAATATCCGAAGGAAGTATGGTTTAGAGAGTCTCTATGAACGGCTAAGAAAACAGAGATTATTTACCTCACGTGAATTATCAAAGAAACTTGGAATAAACATATCTACCCTGCATAGCTGGGCAAGAAAAAATATGCTTAAAACCTACAAATTCAATGATAGAAGAGACAGACTTTATGAGTGGCCGGGAAATGAACTCATCACTAAACTACAGGAAGAAAAGCGACCAGGAAGAGGTAAAGAATTTATTAAACTACTAGCAAACCGTATAAAGGAGGTGCAGTGTGAAGTATAGTCCTTTCCTTGGGGACTATTGGCGAAGATGACATTTATTCCCAGTTCCTCCCAGGCTCTGGCCATTTGAGTCTTTTCTTGATGTTCTTTGATGTTTACATGCAGCCCCCCATAGCGAGTGGTGATGAATTTAGAATCTTTGTCCACATACACCGATAAAGGACTTCCCTTTTTCTTTACTATTCCCTTGAAGGTAGCCATATTCTCTCCCACCGTATCTTCATAGGCAAAGGTTGCCCAGGGAACATCCTTGGTAGCATCATCTATTCCTCCCATGAGTTTAATCTTCGGACCCCTTCCCTCAAGCCAATCATGATCAGAGGTATCATATTGAAGCATCATCCCTTCCTTAGGCATCGGCTCTCTCCAAGATCTGTGCTTGGGATATCTTTTCTTCTTTTGTCGAGTAGACACCATAACCCCCTTCCTTAGGTATGCTTTGTATTCCCTGTTTCTCCTCTCTTTCGATATGAGGAGTGTCACAATATTCTACCATAGAAGGCTGTTTGATGCCCCTCACAGAACCGTACGTGAGCTTTTAACTCATACGGCTCTTCAGTAATGCCTCCTCAATGCGAGGATAGCCTGTAGGTTAAGTGGTATATCTTCGGCTTGGGCAGAGGATTATACTTCAGGAACTTATAGAATTGAGGCCAATTGTAGCTTTTCCTTTGACTTCGCCGGTTTATCCATTTGTAAACAAGTCTCAGGGTTTGTTTATAGAATGTTTCTATTCCAGGCATGTTTCCACTGATTCCGTAGTAACGATAGTGTCCAATCAGCTTCCACCTGAGCATCTGCCACCACACTCCTGCTTTCACTTGATTACGAATACTCTTGAGCCACTGGTTCATCCCTTTTATCTTCTGCCTAAACTTGTTCTTAGAAGTTTTCCGCCCTAATCTAAACGTGCCCTTTCTGGTCTTAGTGCCGTAGTGAGTGAATCCCAGAAAGTCAAAGGTGGCTGTCCTTTTGCCTTCTCTAGAGCTTTAAAGTAGGGATAGCGACCAAATTCAATAATTCTACTCTTTTCCTCAGCTATCTTCAATCCAACTCTACCCAGTCTTTCTCTTAGCCTTTGAGCAAATTCCCTGGCTTCCCGCTCGGCCTGAAAACAGACCACATAATCATCACAATAGCGGATTAGCTGGGTGAAGCCTCGGGCCTGTCTCTTTACTGCTAGCTTAAACCAAAGGTCTAAGATATAATGAAGGTAAATATTAGCCAGCAAGGGACTGAGAATTCCCCCTTGGGGAGTTCCCCTGTCAGTCTGATAATACTTTCCCTCCTCTAGAACCCCGGCTTTGAGGAAGCGAACTATAAGTCTTAACGGGAATCACGAAAATATTGCACTTTATTCGTATATCAGATAATACCGCTATTCTTCAGTATTCTACCTAAGGTAATTCCACATTTTAGATTTCTAAGTATGAGATTTAGTTCGGCTTTGTATCTATATTCCTGACTCATGTGTAAAGTGAAAACTCTTTCCTCTTTTTCTTCTATTCGGATTGCATGAGAGATGGTTCTATCGCTAAAAGTCTCCAGAGAACATCCTGGCCATATCTTTGGCAGATAGTTTTTTTAAAAATGGAGAAAATGTTATAAGCGATAGAGACAAAGTGAAGATAAGCTTCATTAGCCCGAAAGCGCTGAGAAGGCATCTTTCCAGCATGAAAGGGGTTCTTTGATTCTTTGAAGAAATTCTCGATGGTTTGTCTTTGGTGGTAAAACTCAAAGGCACTTCTATCTCCACTAAGGCCTAAGACATTATG
>AQRW01000081.1 GCA_000402295.1 Candidatus Aerophobus profundus SCGC AAA252-L23 | reverse complement strand
TCAGATGAGCCAGACCCTTTTGAATGCGGACATACTCGGCTATTTCTTTTTTTACCTTTGTAAGATCCTTCTTTTTCACGTAAGTCACTCTGGCTCTTCCCTGGTATCTCTCAGATAAATAAGGATAAGGACCATGAGGTTGACTGAATCTTAATCCTGGTAACTTTCAATTTGTCTGGCCTCCGAAGTAAAGGATGTCTGGAGGAAGCGGCTTACCGTACACAGAATTTCTAAGATTCTCCGGGGACGAAAGAGCTCAATTGACATCCAGAGATATTATGATAATCTTCAACCTGTAGATAAGAGCTTTTTGGAGGGATGGACTCGTCTAACTGTCTGATTGTTTTGTCTCCATCTATGCGAGGGAAAGTGCCTGACAGAAAAGGTGTCTACCTATATTCCGGGGAATGAAAAAGAAGACCAAGATTCTCATAATCGAGGACGACAGGGACATGACGGAGGCCCTCAAAATTACCTTGGAGTCATATTCCTACAGAGTAATTCTGGCTTTTGACGGGGTGCAGGGCCTCCAAATGGTAAAAAAGGAAAATCCAGACTTAATTATTCTTGATCTCCTATTGCCCCGGGAAGACGGGGTTACACTTTGCTGCCAGTTGAAACAAAGAGAAGAGTATGCCCACATTCCCATTCTGGTTCTCACTGCCATGGTTAGGAAAATTGAAGAAACTATTTTTTCCACATCTCCTTGCAGTTCCCTTCCAGCCGATGATTATGTGACAAAACCAATCCAGCCTGAGGAATTATTAGAGAGAGTAAAGAGGCTGCTTGATAAGACATTATAAAGGGGTTATGGTTAGGAATCTTTCTGGTGGGAAAGGAGGTGACCAATTATGATTATTACCAGGCAAAAACCATTTGAGGAGATAACCGGATATCTGAACTCCTACACAACTATTTTTATTGCCGGTTGCAGTGAATGTGCTACTCTCTGCCAGACCGGGGGAGAGGAACAAGCCAAAGAAATGAAAGAAAAGTTAGAGGGAGCTGGAAAGTCCGTTTCTGGATGGGTTGTTCTTGATCCGGCCTGCCACGTGCTCAACAACAAGAAGTTCTTCCGGGAAAAGAAGGACCAACTTAGTCTGGCTGACTGTATCCTTGTTTTGGCGTGTGGCAACGGGATTCAGGCGGTAAGCAACTCCGTAGATAAGATCACTCTTCCGGGCTGCGATACCCTCTTCCTGGGTGAAATTAAACGCTTTGGCAACTTCGAAGAAAGATGCCAAATGTGTGGTCAGTGCCTGTTGGAGAAAACGGCAGGAATATGTCCGATAACCCGCTGTGCGAAGAGTTTGCTCAACGGTCCCTGCGGTGGTTCCAAAGATGGAAAGTGCGAGGTGGACCCTGAGGTTGATTGTGCCTGGCAGCTCATCATCGACCGATTGAGTACACAGGGGAAGCTTGATCAACTGATGGAAATAATTCCTCCTAAAGACTGGTCAACTGCAAGGGACGGAGGACCGAGAAAACTTGTGTTGCCAAGGACAGCTAAATGAAAACAGAAAGTAATCTGGAGAGACTACTGGAGGAAGATCACTTTGTAGTGACTGGGGAGTTAGGTCCACCCAAGGGGGCAGATGCAGAAGCGGTGAAAAAGAAGGCTGAACTATTCCGTGGTTATGTTGATGCTATTAATATTACCGATAATCAGACTGCCATCGTTCGGATGTCCAGTATTGCCTGTGGAGTAATCCTGAAAGAATTAGGTTTAGAACCGGTTATTCAGATCGTTTGTCGAGATCGAAATAGACTCGCTATCGAGAGCGATGTTTTAGGAGCGGCAGCTCTGGGAATCAGTAATATTTTGTCTCTTTCCGGTGACCATCAAAGGTTGGGCAATCATCCTCAAGCAAAGAATGTCTTTGACATTGATTCAATTCAACTCATTCAGATCCTCAAAGTTATGAGAGATGAAAAAAAGTTGTCAAGCGAGGACAAATTGACGGTGGCCCCCAAACTATACATTGGAGCAGCCGAGAATCCCTTCGCTGACCCCTTCGAGTTTAGGGCAATACGATTAGCCAAGAAGATTAGAGCTGGGTGTGATTTCATCCAAACCCAGGGCATTTTTGATGTACCAAAATTTAAAGAATGGATGCACATAATCCGGGATAAAGGTCTGGACAAGCAGATTCACATATTGGCTGGATTAATTCCCATAAAGTCACCGGGAATGGCCCATTATATGAGGGACTATGTTTCTGGAATAACTTTGCCCGATGAGATTGTCTCCAGAATGGAAGACGCTCAAAATCCAAAGGAAGAAGGAGTCAAGATTTGTCTGGAGATTATCGAGCAGTTGAGAGAAATTAGAGGTGTCCACGGAATACACATTATGGCCGTAGCCTGGGAAAAAATAATTCCTGAGATTGTGGAAAAAGCCAAACTTCTGCCCCGACCGGGGCAAAATAACGGAGGACTAAACAATGGAAGAAGAGGCTAAAATATTAATAGTTGACGATGATCCTGATGTGCGAGAAGCCTTGAAAACTATTCTTGAAACTCAGCCTTATCAGCTTAGCTTTGCCTCCGACGGGGAGGAATGTCTGAGGAAGGCCGAAGAAGTTTCCCCAGACTTAATTATCCTGGACCTACTAATGCCCAGAAAGGACGGATTTGAGGTAATCAAGGAACTGAGGAACGATCCAAAATTCCCCAGGATTCCTGTTTTAATCTTGACTTCGGTAAAAAAAACTGCTAGCCAGAGACGATATGAGTTGGAAACGGGGCTTGCTCTGGATGTGGATGATTATATCGAAAAACCGGTCCAGCCGAATAAGTTACTATACAGGGCAGCAAAAATCTTGAAAAGAGTGAGAGAATAGAATCTCTCTGTTTTTGGTGGTAGTATAAAAGGAGGTTATCATGGCCTATAAAGCAAAGGTCTTAGTGGTAGATGACGATAGGGATTTTGTTGAGGGAACAAAAATCATTCTGGAAAATGGCAACTTTCAAGTATTGACTGCCTTTAGTGGCCAACAGTGTTTGGGAAAGGTAAATGAGGAAAAACCCGACTTAGTTATTCTTGACATAATGATGCCGGAAAAAAGTGGCTTTGAAATATGTAAAGAGCTGAAGAATAGCCTGGAATACAACCGAATCCCGGTAATAATGCTTACGGCTCTCCGGCAAAAACTGAGTCAGACTACCTATACGCAGGCTGAAGGTTTGCAATTAGAGGCTGATGATTACATTGACAAGCCAGTCGAACCTAAGGAACTAATTTCACGAATAAATAAATTGCTCAAAGGGAGGAAGACCTAATGTATCCTTCAGAGTTGAAATATGTAGATAGTCATCAGTGGGTGAAACTTGATGGGGACATTGGAACAATAGGCATCACTTACTACGGTCAGAAACAGCTGGGAGAAATCATATTTGTTGAACTTCCCCCGGTGGGGAAAGCTATTCAGCAGAAAGACCTGTTGGCTGTGGTGGAGTCTTCCAAAGCCGCATACGATGTTCCTTCTCCCCTAAGTGGAGAAATAACCCAGGCTAATAGTCAGTTGGAGGAAGACCCCTCGTTAATCAACCGCGATCCCCACGGAGAAGGCTGGATTGTCAAAATAAGAGTGTCGTCCCCTGAAGAGTTGCAGGGTCTACTAAACGCTCAAGATTACCAAAAGCTCACCGGGGAATGAAGCCTGGGTCTACCTTCAGTTCAGACCTTGTTTCTCCTGGAACAATGTGATGGATGAAGAGAATCGTTGTCTGGTATCCGATCTCGGCCGGGTCAGATACGAAGAAGCCTGGGAGTTACAAAAACAACTGGTCGAGCTGAGGTTGAGAAACATAATCCCTGACACTCTCCTTCTTCTTGAGCACTTTCCAGTTATAACTTGCGGTAGACAGAAAAACTGGAAGAATATCCTGGTTTCCCAAGAAGACTTACAAAAAGAGGGAATTCAGTTTTTCTTGACCGAGCGGGGAGGAGATGTTACCTATCATGGGCCAGGGCAACTGGTAGGGTATCCAATTGTTCGGTTAGCCAATCGCTATCCGAAGCTGAGAGATTATCTGAACGTCCTCGAACAGTTAATAATTGAGGTTCTAGCGGACTACCAATTGAAAGGAGAAAGGAGAACTGGACATCCTGGGATATGGACGAAGCAAGGAAAAATTGCCTTCCTCGGAATTGCGGTGAGAGACTTCAAAGTTGCCTATCACGGCTTCGCTTTCAACATCAATCCTCGAATGAAAGACTTCAAGCTGATTAATCCCTGTGGAATGAGAGATCTCAAAGTAACCTCTCTAAGCCAGATTGTTAAGAAAAAGATAGAAATAGAAAAAGTAAAAGTCAAGATTAAGCATTACTTTTCTCAGCTCTTCGGAGCCAAAATGCAGGGAATCGACCTACCGGCACTGAGGCATCTTGTGGATCGATCTTTTCCTAATGGTCATTACGAAAATTGAAGAACCAATCGGTGCTCTTGAAAATTCTTGTCTCTTGATAGAAAGACTCTGTTTGGAAAAGAACTATGGTCAGTGAATACATGTGTGGAAACATTCTCAAACCATCGTGCCCGGCAACTTGCGGTTTTTTAGCATCAGAGTAAACTAAAAGCAGTAGGAAGGCGGTCGTAAGGTAACTAAACAATCCTCATGGGTCAGATGCGGAGTTATAGTATGTACAAAAATAACTTGGCTACCAAGAAACTGGAAGAGGTCTTAGGAGAACACTTTGGTCTGGAAATACTCAATTCCATAGGTATTGCTATGGTTGTGCTCGAGCCAAACTTTCACATAGTCTGGGCTAACAAGGAGTACAGGAAAGTCCAGGAAAAACCACAGGATAGAATAGTGGGGAAAAAATGCTACGAAGTAAGTTTTGGCTCTGATAAGCCCTGTCCCGAAACAGTCTGTGCGGTGAGAAAAACTCTAAAGAGCAAAAAAAACGCCAGGGGACTGAAGACCATCAAAAGAGAAGGAGAGGAGAAATTCCTGGATGTGTACTCTTTTCCTTTGATGACACCGGATGGACAGATCAGATATGTGGTAGAGGTTATCCAGGATAACACCCAGTTATATAAACTAGTTGAACTCTCGGACAGACTCACCGCTTTTGCCTCACACGAACTAAAATCCCCCCTGGCTACCATTCATCAGATCGCGACCGTGCTAACACAAATTGAGATACCTCTTTCCAAACAGCGGCAACTGTTCGGCAGGATACTTAGCCGAAGCCAGCATGGCTTAAAAACGGTAGAAAATTTCCTAATTTACTCCAAGATAAAAGGAGGAGAGCTGGAGATAAGTCCGAAAAAAGTAATCTTCTCGGAAGTTGTCAATAAGGTCCTGGACTTTCAGAAGGAATATATCCTAAAGCCAGGAGTGAGTTTCCGGTGTGAAATTCCGGGAGACTTAGAGGTTGTCGGTGACCCGGATTATATAGAAATCATTTATAACAACCTAATAACCAACGCTATCAAATACGGAGAGGAAAACACCGAGATATATTTTGGGTATTGTGACAAGAAGGATAATTATCACTACCTTAACGTAGCCAATATGGGCGATCCAATTCCCGAAGAAGCAAGAGAAACCATTTTCAAAAGATATGTTACCATCCGCAAGGAAGGGTCCGGAATAGGACTGGACGTAACTACCGAATTGGTAAAGAAACACGGGGGAGAAATCTGGGTCGAGCCCTGCTGCTTCGTTTCTGGAAGATTTATACCTTGTGCAGCCATAACACAGGAAAATGAAGATAAGATAGTAAAGGGTAACAACTTCGTATTTACCATCCGGAAGAGTCTAAGGCCGTTCTGAAATGGGCAGAAGAACTCAGGTAACTCTTCCAGTAAGCTTATGTTTTTATCAATATCTTAATGATCTCTTCTTTTTTCCTCTGAATAAGACTAAAAGCTTCTCCGATCTTCTCAAGATTAAATCGGTGAGTGATAAGAGAATCTACGTCAATTCTATCATTCAGGATCAAACTAAGAGCGGTAAGAAAGTCCTCTCTCACATACATCAAGCAACCCATTAATTCAAGCTCCCGATCCTGAACCAGCTCGAAATTAATCTCAATCTTTTGATGAGGCACCCCCACGATCATAATCTTGATTCCTTTTCTGGCTACCTGCATTGCTTGAAAGAGAGTCTCTTCCGTGCCCACACAATCATAAATCAGATCTACCCCTTCTGTCCCCCATTTTTGAATTATGGTCTCCTTTAAATCTTGAGAAGAGATATTCACCACTTCATCAGCTCCCAGACGGCGAGCCAGATTCAAGCGATAGTCCAGGATATCGGTAACGATAATCCCATCCGCTCCGGCAGATCGAGCTATTTGCGTTACCAGAAGACCGATTGGCCCAGCACCAAGAACTACTACTTTCTGACCAATTTTCTGACTTGCTTTTCGCACTACGTGAACAGCAACAGCGGCCGGCTCTATCATAGTGGCATGTTCAAAGGACATTCCCCGAGGTAGCTTAATTACTTTTGAAGAAGGAACTAATATGTACTCAGAAAAAGCCCCGTCATATCCGACGCATCCAATAACCTTTAACTCACTGCAAATATTATATCTTCCATGAAGACAATTGTAACAACGTCCACAAGTAATGTTTGGCTCCACGGTCACCGGGTCTCCCTCTTTTAAATCAGCTACCCCCAGGCCCACTCGGGAAACTGTCCCAGAAAATTCGTGGCCCAAAACAATGGGAGGATGAACAAAAGGATGCTTCCCTTGGTAAGCGTGAATGTCTGAACCGCAGATACCGCAGAATTTCACTTTAATTTGGACTTCTCCCTCTTTTGGCAAGGGAAGATTAACTTTCTCCAATTGAATTTTTTCTCTTCCTATTAGCTTGGCTCTGAGCATTTTACTCCTCTCTTTTCAGGAATATTTTTTGATAAATTCGCGGGAATGTAATCCGCTAAAAAAATGATTAGTGGCTTTTTCCCTAGAAAAGTTCTCCTCATTCAAAAGAATAACACAACTAATTCTCCTAGTCAATTGATATGAATCCAGGCAAATTACCTCTCGGGAATCACCTTTATCTTTGGCTCCATCGGAACAATCAGGGTCTTTAAGAAACCTATTCCATAAGTCAGGTGCTGAATAAGCAATAAAAAAGCAACCAGAGGTATAGCTTTGACCTTGCCTAACTTTTTAGCTGCTCTCACTCCATCCAGAAAAAGAAGTCCCAGGTATATCACCCCCAAGACAATGGTGACTCTCCAGGGTAGAAGTAAAAAAAAAGAAAAACCAACTAATAAAGGGATAAGAACCACTATGAAGACGGGAATGAGATAAGCTAACTCCAGAAGAGCCCGGTGCTTTTTGATTAGCTCAACACGAGTAGAGCCCCGAATGAAAATTTGTTTTATGAAACTACCCAAACTTTTTCTCCTTCCGTGCCAGACAAATGCCTCAGGAGCAAATCTAAGAATATAGCCGGCTTTCTTTATGCGATAACTCAACTCTACGTCTTCTCCGAACAGTAAAGAGGCATCAAATCCACCAACTTTCAAAAAGACCCTCCGAGGGACAGCCATGTTATAACTTCGAGGATAGTACTTAGCTATACGTAGGCCTTTTTTGCCTCTCACATTGCCAGTTCCCATAAAAGAGGTAACTGTCCAGTCAATACACCTGGCCATAAATGAGGCCTCCTCAAACTCCCTATCTGGACCTCCTACAGCGCCGACCTCTGGTGAGCCCAGATGCTCAATTAGTTTTTTAAGCCAGTCTGTCTCAAAACCACAGTCGTCGTCAAGGAAAACCACTACTTCTCCCCAGCTTCTTTTGCCCCCTTTATTTCTAGCCGAAGCAATCCCCTTTGAAGGTTGATAGTAGTAAGAAATTTGAAAAGAAAAATTTAGACTTACTTCTTTGACCAGCTCAGCAGTATCATCTGTGGAACCATCATCAACTATAATGACCTGGCACTTCTGCCGGGGATAATCAAGTTTACGGATAGACTCAAGAATTCTAGCTAAAAAATCCCTTCGGTCCCGAGTGGGAATAACCAGAGAAACAATAGGTTGATTCGCTGACATAAGAATCCTTCCATGAAAAGATTAGATAGACCTCACCTATAACCAGAACTGATTTTACTTTATCTCCAGGCCAATTTTTGTCAACCAACTATAG
>AQRW01000080.1 GCA_000402295.1 Candidatus Aerophobus profundus SCGC AAA252-L23 | reverse complement strand
CCAGGAGAGGCGCCAAAGAAGAATTGAGCGACTTCTGCGTCAATCCAGACTCCCCCTGGAGAAAAGCACCGAATCATTTGACATGAAAAGACTACCCTTGCTGATTTTCCACAAAGTGAGGCATCTTCTTACCGGCTCATTTCTGGACCGCAAGGAGAATGTTCTAGCCTTCGGCAATCCGGGTAGTGGCAAAACCCATCTTCTCTGTGCCATTGGCCAGGAGTTAGTCAGACAGAACCGGCCCGTCTATTTTACCAGCTCCAGTCTTTTGGTGCAAAAACTACTCCTAGCCAAACGGGATCTTAACCTGGCTCGAGTGTTAAAGAAGCTATCCCGATATGAGGCCATCATCATTGATGACCTTGGCTACGTTCAGCAATCTCGAGAGGAGATGGAGGTTTTCTTCACCCTTCTCATCCGAGAGGTATGAGAGGGGCAGTATGATGCTGAGTAGTAATCTTCCCTTCTCCAAATGGGAGCGGATATTCAAGGACCCCATGACCACTGCCGCAGCCATTGATCGCTTAATTCATCACATCTGTCAAGTGACACCATCTCTTACGAAGTTAGTGGACAGTTGCAGAGCTCCTTAATAACATTTTCCTTCCTGAGGTATTTGAGGTTGAATACCTTATCTGCATTGGTGTAATTTGACAGGCTGAATAGTTACCTTTTTTCTCTTTATTCTTTTACCATCGTTACTTCCATCTTCTCTTTAATATTGCATAGAAAATGAGATAAAAGGTTCATTAATTCCTTGGACCGGAGTAGCTTCTTTGCTCTCCAATCATAAATATATTCTAACTTCTCCAATTTGAATCGAGCCTTAGTATAATAACTTCGTCTTTTTCCTGTAAAAAATTCAAAAGAAATATCTGAAAAAAAATTGACATGAGTTGGATCACTGAAAGCATACTTATGATTCCAGTAAACAACCCTTATATAGACTCGTCCTCCCGACTTCAACAATCTATAGCATTCTTCCATTACTCTTATTGTATCGGTTAAATGCTCAATGATATCATTCATATAGATCGCATCAAAACTCTCACTGTCAAATGGCCAAGGGAACTTGTTTAAATCATAAACTACATCAACCCCAGGCAAGTTGACACGATCGATACCAATTGCCCCATTTACTTTTGCTGTTCCACACCCAACATCAAGAACCTTCACGCTATGTATCTCGTCAACCTCATTAAATTCTCATTTAATCATTTTCCAAATAACAACTCAACGTCGACTTTATTCCAACTGGCGGCAAGTTTTTGTCCCCCACCTTACTATTCTTCGTTTCTAAAGCTCCTCCGTCTTAATGATTTGGCTTTTTTTGCCGCAAGCCATGCATCCAAAGTAATCTTCGGTCCACCTAAAATGCTATTTGCTTCCCTCGGATCTCCGTATTCCCCCGTCTTTTCACAATAGACCAGAAGTTTACTGGCGAACCTCATCTCTTTATTGTTGGTTATTGTAGCTATGAAGTTGACAAGCCAGTATGGCATAGTTGATATTTTCTTAATTTCGGGATGGAACAGGGAACAATATCTTCCTAACGCCTCATGAAGAAGGATACCCTCGGGACCGTGAATGAAAAACTTTTTATTCACTGCTTCTTGAAGCTGATAAGCAGTCGATACCATCCTTCCCAAATCATCTCCGGCAAACCAATGATAGGGTTTAGACTGTTTTCCCAAAACACCAGCTTTGCCTCCCATAACGAACATTGGTAGAGCTTCCATGGAACTGGTGGGACTAAAGATGGTATGGGAAATCCCATTTTCTCGTATGAGTTTTTCTGAGTGGAGCTTATGTTTCAATGGGGGAAACCATTCAACATACTCCTCCACTACATCATCTGCTGAAACGTAAGTAATCCGCTTAATCTCCTTCTTGAACGCCACAGATATGACGTTCTCAACCCCCCAATTCTTCAATATCCCGAGGAGTTAAATTTATATGCACCCCCCAACAACCCTTTAGGGGTTGCTCCAGACTTTGGACATCGGTTACATTCCCTTCAGTAATCTCAAATGATTCATCAAACAGCTTTTTCGCTTTGTTCTTATCTCTCGTCAAAACCCGCACGTGAAAACCGTCTTCTTCCAGGCACCGAGCAACAGGTTCTCCTAATGTTCCAGTTGCACCGATAACTAAGATTGTTTTTTGCACGATTATCACCTTTTCATGTGATTCGTTCCACCTCACCCTCTGTCGCCTAACCGACCGATATCAGCGGCGATTATCCGTCCACTATAGCCGCTTGGTCGAGTTCCTATATCTCATTGACGTCCAAGAAGATGTCGATGACATGCCTGAGTCTTGACGGGGCAAGACCCATGAGTTTTTTCTGTAACTGCAGTGCCCCACGCCATTCCTGTAATGATGTGGGAATGTGTGTGGTGTCCATTGACAAAGTACACAAAGACAAGGAAGGCATCTCTCCCCTGGAGTTCTCGTAGGAAGTACAGATGGGCCAGACGATTTGCGTACTGATAGAAGTAACTCGTCCAGTCCTTGGTGTGCTGACAGCCCAGCCACTTCTGGGTTTCTTTGATTCCGTCTGGGGGCAACACACCTTATTCCTCTTCTTCTATCATTCTGACATCACTTATCCTCAACTTCCCACTCCCAAACATTTCGAGCAAACCCTGATTGACACCACGTATTTGTCTTATTTGCGATCCAATCTCATCCCTAATGTAATCCTCGGCACTGTTCCAGAATCCTTTAGTGAATTCTATCTTTTCCGGATTCTTCTCCAACTCTTCCATTAACCTATTAACAGCTTGTCTTATTCCGGTTACCTTCTCACAAAACCAAGGTACGTAATCCCAGGTTGGCCTATCCTGGTGAATGAGCTGCGGTTTGGGTAAGTCCGCATTCTCCGTCGCCTCCCGAGGCAAACCAAAAATCTCTCCGGTTGAGGGTATCGGCATCACCAAGTCCATTAGTATCTGAGCAGCCATGGAAAGTCGCACCAGAGTTCTATCAATCTTGTGTCTCAGGGGAGTCTGGTAACAGTAATTTTCGAGGAAGCTATCCAGTTTGTTCACGTATTCTGCTATCTTGTTACATTCTGCAAGAACTGTTCCATTAAAGTCTTGCCATTCAATTTCCATGTTTTCACTCTCCATTTTTTGCCCAAAGGTGCTATCCTAAAATAGTCCTTCCATAGGCATATTCCAAAAAAGTGTATCCTACCGGTCAGACAATCTGCAGATATCCCCATTATTGTCCATCCAGGAAGGTAAAGGAACTAAGTCACAAAACTCACCTCAACAGTTCGGTAATGTCAGTTACCATTTTGGTAACATATGGGCTTTTGAATTCTTCAAATACTTGTCTATTCTGGATTCTTTTCAGTTTTGGTCCTAACCAGAGTAGACTCCCGCTATAGGACCAGTTTTTTCAGAAAATCCTTGACTTGGTTGAAAGCTCGGTCATTTCCAATCCTGCTTCCACTGAACCGGCCAAAGCTTCTTTGTCGTATGATATGGCCCGTGTTCCTTCCTTTGTCCGCTCCAAACGACACAAGGCAAAGTCATAGGATTCGCTTTCCCTGAATGCCTTGTGAGCAGCTACAATACACTCATAACTATGAGTGGTCAAAAAAAGCTGAACGTTAAACTCTCGCGCTAGTCTTCCCACAGCCTGCCATCCCTTAAGCAAGATGGAATGATGAAGTCCGTTCTCTATTTCATCCGTAAGGATAACTCCATTCTCTGCACTGGCAATGCGAAGGAATAGATTTGTTAGGCGAACCATACCCTCCCCCATAAGAGCTATCGGTATGAGATGACCCCGGTCTATATCTCCGTATAGCATCGGTTCGCTGCCGGTATAGACCATTCTCAAGCGACTAATCCGAGGTTCAATAATTTTCAATACCTCCAGAAGCTTGTCTTGTTTTCCTTTTTAAGTCAGAGACCTCGAGGTGCCTGAAACATCTAAAATTCGATATGGAGAAGGATTTGTACATCGTTTGACTCCGTCCTGCTTCATTATCTTTTCTATTGCGAATCGTAATCTCTCTTTCCCTCACGATTCACACTTGCCACATTTGACCATTCGCACTTGGTCTATTATAGAGGTGATCTTGATATTGTCAAAATCCTGCAAAATAAGATTTTATGGCCCTTGAATCTATTGACATTCTGTGAAGACTACCTCGGAGAGAGACGAGAAACCCATCTTTGAACAGTCATGATATCAACAATGACTTCTAATTCTCCCCAAGGGAATGACAGACTTCACTCTTTTGTTAGAATGCGTCTCCGTAGGCGGAGATAAGTGAGGGGCACGCCACCCCGCCAAAACAGTTATTCTCAAATGGGTTAGTTGCCTTTTGCGTTCCCCACCTCTCTTGTGAAACTGCCGTGTTTCCTTCTCTAGTCTTCGTCCTCGCGTTCGTTCCCATTCCTCAACCGTTACAGGTAATTCCATCGGTTTCTATATCCGTTAAGAGTTTATTCAATCCTGGCCGATCCTACAAACTGCCGCTTATACCTTGGTCAACGTACCATTTGTCAACCTTGAGTTTCTTTTCCTTAGCCAACTCTTCAATTTTTACTTTTTGGGCATCAATTACTATACCATTTCTTGCTTGTTCTTCACTTGAAACTCTTAGGTATGCCATAGCGTTCATTTCACTGTTCTCCTTTATAATTACGTAAAAACATCTGTTTTCGTCAAATTCAAGGTCTTAAACTTTATGATAATACAGATTTTTTGAATGGAAATTACATAAGTCTTTTTTTGTAATTCTGAAGTCAATTTCTTAATCTGGTTTATGGGGAGGCATCAAAGGTAAGGTTTTAAGGTATGAATCTCTGTAATGTAGGATTATAGGACGCTAATGGGCGTTTTGCAACTGATAAAACGTCATTGCTTCAAAACAAACACCACTTATTTCTTTCTAAAATCAAAAAAAGTTATAATTAAAATACTCTTCCACGATTTTTGTCGTCTTCTGTATAAAAGTAAGGCATTGCCCCTTTTCCCCAAAATAGAAATTGTTGGAGGTAGGAATTAGAGGAAGGGGAAAAAGATTTGAAATTTTAGGATTTTGTTAATGTCACACCCTTACTCAGAAGGCGACAAAAACTTCTCAAGTAATTTAAATCAGAGAAGTGAGTCCGAAACTCTTTATCCTTTAGTAGTTAGAAAACGATAAATGAACTAATTAGCTGTATCGTAAGACTATAGAAGCATATGTCGAGAACAAAGGCCTGGGGTCCTCCTGTTAGCTTAGTTTCTTAGCAGATCTCTATCTAGTATAGCGTTTCCAAAATAACCTTACAATGCTTTGTCATTGCGAGCAAAGTGAAGCAATCTCATGGAAAACCTGTCCTCTTAGGGATTGCCACGTCGCTGCGCTCCTCGCAATGACAGTGAAGAAATATCAGGTTATTTTGGAAACTAACTACTAGATGATTTAACCTGCCTTTTTCTAAAATTCTCCCAGAGGGCTATGTTCTTCTTGAGCAGTTCTGGTATAGGTAGGTCATAAGGACAACGTTCAACACATTCCTCACATTCTGAACATTCTCTAGCCTTCTGTATGGCTGGGTCTATTAAGCCGACAACTTCCTCCAAAGGCATACGTTTAATGAAACTATCGACTCTAAGAACCTGACTTATGGGTATAGACTGAGGGCATGGCTGACAATAATCACAGCGATGGCAAAATTCTCTGCCGAGTTCTTCTCGGATTTTCTGTATCTTCTTTTTCTCCTCCACGGTCAGAGGTCGAGGATTTTCAACTATTTGTATAATCTCTTCCATTTCTTCTATTTTCTCAATCCCAGGGTCGGGTACTATACGGGGAAACTGGGCCAGATAGCGGAAACAAAGATTGGCATCTTCTAGGAGACCACCCGCCAGTGGTTTCATAGCTATAAACCCTAGATTCATCCTCTTAGCTAGAGGAATTATTTCCTTCTCTGGTTCGGTATCTATAAAGTTGAGGCCAATCTGGACAACTTCAAACTTTTCGGTGAGCATAAGTTTCTTCGCCACGGACATACGGTGGGAACTGAAGCCAGCATATCGAACCTTTCTTTGTGATATAGCGTCCTGCAATCCTTCATAGGCACCTCCCGGTTCCATAACGTGCTTCATTTTCTCGTCCGAGTTTACTCCGTGTAGTTGATAGATATCAATGAAATCTATTCCCATTCGCTTCAAACTCAAATTCACGTGTTTCAGAAATTTCTTCCTATCCAAGGCAGGCGATTTAGAGGCGATAACCAGATCTTCCCTTTTCGTTCTTTTGAGTGCTTGCCCAATTTTTTCCTCACTATCGCCGTAGCCAGTAGCGGTATCTATGAAATTAATTCCCATATCCAAAACCCCTTTCACGACATCCGCAGCCTCTTTTTTGCACAAGCGCATGATGGGAATACCACCCATAGCTATCTTACTTACCCAAAGTCCAGTTTTACCAAACTCTAGTTTATCCATTTTCCCCTGTTCCACTTTACTCATTACCTGTTGATAGGTACTTGAACCAGGGATTGTAGCTGCCTATCCCGTTAGTCTTGCTAGACTATATTTTTCTTTCTCGTAATAGCGGTGGACTCCATTAGTCGGACACTAATTTGCTGTACTTAAGGCACCAATAGGTGTGGTTTTCTGATTCCTGCCCTCATAGTATGCCTTAGCTGGTGTCCGGTAGTCAAGTGACTGATGTGGCCTTTCTTGAGTGGAGAAGGATAGATACTTGCTGATTCCTTCTTTTGCTTCCCGAGGCATCTGGTAGTCATGGAGGGAGACTTGCTCATATTTCACTGAGCGCCAGAGCCTCTCAGTGAAAACATTATCCATGGCCCGGCCTCTTCCATCCATACTAATCTGGACAACCCTTTCTTGGAATTTAGGGTACTACGAACATTCGTGCAAAAATGCACGCTAAGGATTTCAAAGCTTTACCAAATTACTGTCGAGGACATATCCCCATAAATGAATGGCCTCGGGGCCGCCAGGGCCGGAGATGGGATTAGTTTCAGGGAGCAGAAGGTCCTTTCGCTCAGAAGCATAGGCACTTCTTGGACTGAGTAGGGGCCAGGGAACTGGTTTGCTAAGGGCCTGAAATCAGGCGTAGTTTCCTTTGATAATAGGGATATTCTACTGAGTTTTCGTCCTTGGTTCCTGCCAGAAAATGTTCAATCATGAAGCTGTCAAGGGCCTGGGCGAACGGATAGAGTCTTCTTACCGGAAAGAAAGAGAAATATCTCCCCCAGAGAGTTCCCAGTAGCGGGGAGGAAACAAGCAAGGCGATTGTTCTTTAGTTCATGGATTACCCCTTTAAGCAGTATGGAAGGTAGTTCTTAAGAAATGTGCCCAAAGTTAATGAGTCCCACTGTTTCTTTACTCTCGTTTCTTTTGGAATTTCTCCTTTGTTCCAGAAAATCCACAACCTGGTTTCAAACATTCGTATTGCTTAGATTCGTGTTTTTTGGGTTGGACCTCTTTAGAACCACACTTTGGACATATTAATTTCTTCCCGAACATTATGTCCCTCCTTTTCTATTCTTAGCTTCACGAAATAATCCAAACCCTGCCTTTTAACGGAAATCCCGAAAATATTACACTTTATTTGTATATCAGATAATTCCGCTATTCTTCAGTATTCTACCTAAGGTAATTCCATATCTTAGATTTCGCAGTATGAGATTTAATTTGGCTTTGTATCTATATTCTTGGCTCATGGGCAAAGTGAAAACTCTTTCCTCTTTTTCTTCTATTCGGATTGCATGAGAGATGGTTCTATGGCTAAAAGTCTCCAGAGAACATCCTGGCCATATCTTTGGCAGATAGTTTTTTTAAAAATGGAGAAAATGTTATAAGCGATAGAGACAAAGTGAAG
>AQRW01000079.1 GCA_000402295.1 Candidatus Aerophobus profundus SCGC AAA252-L23 | reverse complement strand
TACGCTCCTCGCAATGACACACTGACGAACGCAGGCTAAAGCCTGCGGCTACCCACCATAAACATAGCCCATAATACCCTTATTATATTGCATAAAACCCCCGTGTCAATCTCATTTCGTTTATCTCGTTTATCTCGTTCATTCCGTTTATCTCGTTGGTTTGGCGGGGGAAATGGTTCAAAAAGATAGTTGGGAAAGTGAATGGAAGTCTTCTTTTAGATGAGAATAAAGACGAGCAAAAATCGGGTAAAGTTCATCATACTTTTTGACCCGTTCCGGGACAGGTTCTATCCTGTCAACTTCCTTTATCCATTCCTGGCAAGCTTCCTCAACGGATGAAAAGAAACCTGTGGCCACAGCCGCCGTTAGAGAGGCACCATAGGCACTCTGTTCTCTGGAATTGAGCGTTAGTATGGGTAGGTTAAATACATCGGCTTGGATTTGCCTCCAGAGCTTACTTTTTGCTCCACCACCGGAACTGACCAGGCCGGACAGTCTTACTCCGGACTGCTTGAAAATCTCCAGGCAATTCCGCATAGCCAGAGTAACTCCTTCCATTACCGCCAGAGCCAGATCAAAACCAGTATGCTCAAGAGTAAGGCCGACAAAAACTCCTCTGGCCAGAGGGTCAAGATAAGGAGTTCTCTCTCCTCCCAGATAGGGAAGAAAAAGTAATTTACCTTTGTGCGCTGAAACTTCTTTCTTGTTCAGAAAAACCAAGGATAGTTTCTTTTCTACCTGTCTCGTATCTAGCCTTAAAATCTGCCGACAATACCAGTCAAAGGACATTGCTCCGGAGAGTATAGCTCCCATGTGGATCCACTTTCCGGGAATGGCATGAGCAAAAGTATGAAGACCAACCTGGGGTTTTATTAGGCATTTGTCTAGTGAGGTAATGAATTGACCTCCAGTCCCCAGAATACAGGCTCCTACGTCGTTCTCAATAATAGCATTCCCAATTGCTCCCATAATCTGGTCTGCTCCTCCGGCGGCCACCGGAATACCCGCTGGAAGAAGAGTTTGGCCAGAAGCCTCCCGAGATACCGTTCCGGTGATTTCAGTAGATTCATAAAGAGAAGGAAGATAGGAAGGGGAAATCTCTAATTCTTCCAGGATTTTGGAGGACCAGGCTCTTCTCCTGACGTCAAGGAGAAAGGTTCCGCCAGCATCGGTCACATCTGTAGCCAACTCTCCCGTGANCCGGAGACGAAGATAATCCTTGGGAAGAAGAAACTTAGCTGCTTTTTGCCAAATCTCTGGCTTATTTTCTCTGAGCCAGAGCAAAGTAAAAGCCATAAAACCGCAAGCCGGAGGTATCCCGGCAATTTGAGAGAGAAAATCTATCTTGTCTTCTTTCTTCAAACGGTTGATCTGGGGAATACTCCGCCGATCCATCCAGATAATGGCTCCATTTAGAGGTTGCCATCCTTTATCCAGAACCACCGTTCCATGAGTCTGTCCCGACATCCCTACTGCCTTAACCTGGGCCGGATCTATTTTGGATGGCCCAATAACCTCCCTTACAGCCTCACTAACTGCTTGCCACCACTGAGCAGGATCTTGCTCGGCCCATCCCGACTGAGGAGAATAAACTGGATAGGAACGAGAAGAAACTGCCAAAATCTCGCCCTTTAAACCTGTTAGGACTACTTTAACACTGGAAGTCCCCAAATCTATCCCTACGAAACAAGGAGGTTTCATCTTAAAAGAACTCCCTGAGCCACTCCTTAATCCTCATCCCCAGAGTATTCTGGCCGCTGGTTTCTCTTTTTTGTTTGAGAGCGTAAAGAACCAGGCCAACCACAGTAGCATAAACAGGACTGTTTAGACGCGAAGTTGACTTGATTCGGGGGTAACCAATTCGGACCGGTAAATTCAATTCTTTTTCGGTCTTTTCTTTGATGCCATTTAAAAGAGAACTACCACCGCTCAAAACTACTCCGGAGGTTATCAAACCTCTTAAACCACTTTTCTTTAAGGCTATATCCACCAGTTCAAATATTTCCTCTACCCGAAGCTCAATTATCCGAGCCAGTGTTTTCTTTTTCACCTTAGTTTTACCTCGACCAGCTACCCTCTCCACCTCAATTTCCTCATCCTCTCCTATCCCATCAGCCGAAGCAGTACCTTGATTAATCTTTAGAATCTCTGCATTCTCCCGAGTAATGTGTAAACCCACCGCTAGATCATTAGTAATGTGGTTACCCCCCACGGCCAGGACCTCGGTAAACCTCAATCCCTCCCGGAGAAAAATAGCTACATCAGTGGTTCCACCGCCGATGTCTACAATGGTTACTCCCAGATCTTCCTCCTCGGGAAGAAGAGTAGCCATTCCTGAAGCCAGGGATTGTAGGACCATCCCGGCCAACTGACACCCGCCCATCTGAACCCCCATTTCCATATTCTGGCAATATCCCGAGGTAGCGGTAACCAGATGAACCCGAGCTTCTAAATGAGCTCCCCTCATCCCCAGTGGCTCATTAATTTGATCCTGCCCATCCACCACAAATTCCTGAGGGAGCTTATGAATTATCTCCCGACCCTTGGGCATAGCAACCCGAGAAGCATCTTCCAAAACTCTCTCCACATCTCTAACTCGTATTATGCCGTCCTCCCGATTAATCTTAAGGAAACCTCTATTATCTTGACTCTGAATATGTTCGCCAGCTATACTCACCCAGGCTTCCTTAATCCTCAGTCCAGCATCGAATTCTGCTTTCTTTATCGCCTCTTTAACCATCCTGGCTGCCTGAGGTATATCTACTATCACCCCTTTTTTTACTCCTAAAGAAGGAACTTTGCCCAGCCCCATAATCTCCAAACCCTTATTTTCTTTAAATTTGGCAATTAAAACACAAATTTTCGTCGTCCCAATATCCAGTCCTACCAACAAATTTTCTCTCAATTCTTCCCTCACTCCATAATTATCCTAAATATAACTCTTTGACTCTCTACCCAAGTTAAAAAGCAATTGGGAGGCTAAAGCCTCCCCTACCCGGAGGGAGAACTTTAATAAGCTCTTACTTTCAAAGAAATTTACCGGTTACCCTCTACCCAGGTAGTTTGATTACAATCTGGTTAGAAAACCGGAAATCTATCCGGCTAACCTTCTCACCCCTTTTTTCCAGATCTTTCAGAACCAGGGGAAGATAGGAAAGTGACTCCATATAACTCCTCTCATTAATCAGAAGAACTATTCCTTCTTGCAAATAAGCTATTATACCCGTGGAGGAGCTGGAAAAATCAATTTTCTGAAGAGAAAAACCTATTCTTTGAGTAAAACGAAGAATATTTAGACTAAGTTTAAGCTGGTCATTTGACTCCGGAGTGACTCCAATAATCAAAGGTAGATTGGAGGATTCGGACACCTTCCCCAATATAACCCCCTCATCATCAACTTCCCAGAATCCATCCTGACATCTCAAACAAGCAAAGGGTTTTCTCTCAACAATACGTATCTCAAGAGTGGAAGGTAAAACTCTTCTCACTTCCGCCCGTTTCACCAAATTGAGTGATTCTATTTGTCTGGCAATAGCAGAAAGATTGACCCAAAAAGTGCAAGTATTCAGGGAAACATTGGCTTTCTCTAGGATTTGCTCTCGGGAGAGTTGCTTCACTCCTTCCACCTGAATCTCTCTGAGCTTAAAATAGGGAATGGTCAGTACATATCTCACCAAGAGGATAGCTAGGGTTAGACAGATAACTAAAAAAATCGATAATCGGGCACCTCTTCCGCTTTTCTTCTGGGGCTTACCCCGGCCCAATTCCCCTCTTTTTCTCTTCATTCCTCTCAGGAAGGGCTTCGTCTCAACGCTGCCCTGACTATTCGCTCAATTAACTGAGGAAAACTTAATCCTTCCGCCCGCGCCGCCAGAGGAAGTAAACTTCTCTCAGTAAGACCTGGAATGGTGTTTACCTCCAAAATATAGGGAGTATCTTCCTTGAGTATCATGTCCACCCGGGCAAAATCACGACAGCCCAGGGAACAGTACGCTTTCAGGGCTACTTCTTTCGCTCTAAGAGACTGTTTTTCCTTTAGATTAGCCGGAACAAAGAATTTACAAAATCCCGGGGAATACTTGGCCTGATAATCAAAAAAAGCGGATTGGGGAACAACTTCCACAATAGGAAAAGGGCGCGGCTCCGGATCATCAATAATACCCACCGTGATTTCCCTTCCTCTAATGAACTCCTCAATCAAAAGATATGAAGAATCGTACCGAAAAGCTTCCTTCATAGCTTCCTTGAGTCCGGAACCATCCATTATCAAATTAATACCCAGGGTTGATCCGCTACGACTGGGTTTAACCACAACGGGAGGTGAAAGAATCCGTTTGATATCTCTGGTTTCTTCTCTGGCTACGACCTGATAGCAAGGTTGAGGAAGCCCCTGCCAAGCAAATAACCTCCGGCTACTTACCTTATCCATACCCAGGATACTCGCCAGAACCCCAGAGCCAGTATAAGGAATTCCGGCCATCTCCAGTAAACCCTGAACAGTACCATCTTCACCAAACGACCCGTGAAGGGCAATAAAAACCAGGTCTGGTTTTTCCCTTCTTAGATGAGACAAGAAATCGTTACTCTTTGGATCCAGAGCGAAAACCTTATATCCTCTCTCTTTCAGAGCATCTTCTACCGCTTTACCGCTCTTCAGGCTAATCTGACGCTCAGGTGAGAGCCCACCTTTTAGAACACATACCTTTTCTTTCATCTCTTTATACTATTTCCAGCTCAGGTTCAAGAGTAATACCAAACTTAGCTCTAACTATCTTTTTTATCTTATTAATGAGATTTAGAATGTCAGAAGCGCCGGCATTTTCTGTATTTATAATAAAATTACCGTGTTGAAAAGATACCTGGGCACCTCCTATTTTCATTCCCAGACAACCACTTTGTTCGATCAAATATCCAGCAGATTGAGAGGAGGGATTCTTAAAAATGCAGCCCGCCGAAGGAAAAGAAATCGGCTGAGTTTCCAGTTTCTTTCTGGTGGCCTTTTGCATTCGGGCATTAATTTTTGCTTTGTCCTCTGGGAATAGCTTTAGGCCTACTTCCAGCAACACAAGATTTTTGTTCTCGAAGAAAGTACTGGTTCGGTAACCAAAATTTAAATTCTTCTGGGTCATAACTAAATGGCTATTGTTTCTATCCAAAACCTTAACCCAGGTAACCCTATTGGAAATGCATTCCCCAAAGGCACTGACATTTCGGACAATACCTCCTCCTACTGTTCCAGGAATACCGGTTAAACACTCCAGTCCCGAAAGACCCTTGTCGGCAGCAAAGTCAATCAAGACAGAAAGATCCACGCCGGCTCCCACTTTTATTTCATCTCCTTCCTCTACAAGTTGCTTAAAAGAGGAACCTAATTTCACAATTATTCCCCGGAACCCTTCATCACGAACCAATAACTTACTACCATTCCCTATGACCAGAAAAGGTTTACTTTCTTCCTTGCAGAACATTAAAATTGCTTTAAGATCATCTAAATCATCGGGCATAGCAAAAAAATCTGCAAGGCCCCCGGCCTTCAAAGAAATTAGCTTCTTCGTAGATTGGCCAATAACCAATTCCCCCTTGATTTTGGGCCTTCTTTTTCCCGCACTGTGCATTTATTCCCTCTCTTTATAAAATTAGCGCTAATACATTTTATCCAAACTGTCCAGGGAAGTCAAGCAGAGCTCGGCAATTTCTCTCTTGCTCCGGTGATAATCCATAATCTTGACTTTTGAATCGACTCAGGTTACAGTAAATAAGGTAAAATTAACAGATATGCTCTGAGGTTGTAAAGACCATGATGATAAATAAAAAAGCTAAGTATGAATACCATATTCTGGAGAAATGGGAAGCAGGAATTGTCCTGCGAGGCTCAGAGGTTAAATCAATTCGAGAAGGAAGAGCCAGTTTTACCGATAGCTTTGCCCGGGCAAGAAAGGGGGAAATTTTCCTCTATAATCTTCATATTTCTCCTTATGAAGCAGATTCCTCTCCAAGCTATGACCCAAAGAGAGAGAGAAAATTACTCCTACATAAAAAACAAATTAAATCCCTCGTCGGCACTTTGAGTCAAAAGGGGTTGACATTAATTCCTCTGCGTATATACTTTAAGAACGGAAAAGCTAAAGTAGAGTTAGGTCTGGCCAGAAGGAAACGGCTTTATGATAAGAGAGAGAAAATCAAGGAAAGAATTGTTCAGCGCGAGATTAGACGCGTTTTGAAGGAAAGAAGATTTTGAATTTAAAAAGGGGGCGATACGGCTTCGACAGGGATAAGAAAGCTAGAATTGCATACCAAGGTTCAGACGTCTTGTAAATCCTGTCTGGAATAAATTAAGCGCCACTAACGATTTAGCTTTAGCTGCTTAAGAGCAGTTACGCTCTGTTGCTTTTTGCTCTACGGAGCAACCTGGGCGTCAGAAAGTAGAGCTAATCTCTATCCAAGCAGGGGGGAAGAGGTGATACACTAATCCCTGATAGCTTGTGGTAAATCCCGTCTATTGGAGAAACCCCAGGCAAATCTTAAAAAGTAGACTAAGTATGTAGAAATTCTACTGTTCTTATTTTTGGACGAGGGTTCGATTCCCTCCGCCTCCACCATTATTATATTTAGTAATAGAAAAGAATGATTTAATATCCAAATTTCGGAACCTTCCCGTAAGTTTAAGAGTCTTTTCTCCGGAAGAGATATCTTTTACAGGAAAGCCAACTATTGTTTTCGTCAATTCCCATAGAGATCGAGAAAGTGGGAGGCTAAATCCTCCCCCACCCACTAAAATATAAAATAGGAACTTTCTCTACGGATAGGGATAACCTATGTGTTTGCCCCTACCACGTATTGTACAATAATGGTGAGTGAAGTCACCCGGGGATAATTTATAAATTTCTATACCTCAAAAATGATACAGAAAAAACTCAAAGTTATTGTGTGTGGTGTTCTGGGAAGAATGGGAAAAGAAATAGTAGCGGAACTTGACAAAAATAAGGAAATGAAACTCGTCGGGGCTCTGGAAGCTCCCAATCATCCTCTGCTGGGAAAGATAATAACTGGAGTTCCAGTTTGTTCTAACCTGAGAGAAATAACAGGAGAAGCCGATGTAATCGTTGATTTTACCACCCCAACAGCTACTCTTGCTCATCTTTTGATTGCCCGGCGACTCAGAATACCTCTGGTAATCGGGACAACTGGATTCACAGACAAGGATATTTCCCAGATAAAAGAAGCCTCGAAGATCACCTCTATTCTTCTCTCTCCCAATATGAGCCTGGGAATAAACCTTATTTTTCTTCTGGTAGAACAGGTTGCCGGATTTCTGGGTGAAGAGTTTGACGTAGAAATAATTGAAGCTCATCATCGTAAAAAGAAAGATGCCCCGAGTGGTACAGCCCAGAGGATTGCTAAAATTATAACTGAGGTGGGACAAAACGATCTTTCGGAAACTCTCGTTTATGGCAGAAAAGGAATGGTGGGAGAACGAACCAGAGGAGAAATTGGCATTCATTCCCTTCGAGGAGGAAGTGTGGTGGGAGATCATACAGTGATTTTTGCTGGAGAGGGAGAAAGAATCGAGATCACTCATCGAGCTGAATCTCGGTGTATTTTTGCCCGGGGAGCGCTACTAGCAGCTCAGTTCATTGTTAACAAAAAAAGCGGTCTCTACACCTTTCAGGACGTTCTAAAGGAAAGAATAAAGAAAGAGTATTAGTATGAAAATGAATATTAGCAAAGCTAAAAGGTTAACTCAACTTCCACCTTATCTGTTTGCTCAACTTGATCTGGCTAAAAAAGAGGCGCAAAAGAGTGGTA
>AQRW01000078.1 GCA_000402295.1 Candidatus Aerophobus profundus SCGC AAA252-L23 | reverse complement strand
ATACCGATAAAGTACGCACGGAGGAGGCAAGAGAGGCCGGGGGAGTCCATGTAGGCTATGAGTTCTGGAAACGACTGAACCTGGATGAGATTCTTAAGAAGGCAGGTTTTTCAGAAAAAGCCATTCTCTTATAAAGATATATTGAAGACTCATCAGCTAACAACGGTGATTCTTCCCACTACCAGCGGTGAGATCTTGAAGATTCGCCGGGGAGTGAATATGGAGGCACAGCACCTGGTCATCTACCGATCTCTTGGTATTTCTTCTCAGGTAATCAAGCCCATGAGGACCTGGCATATTCCCAGCCATATAGTGACTGAACGAATTGGTAAACCCCCATAAACACCACATTCTTTTCTGGAAATGCGGAAGTGGGGTTGATTTTCCCTATAGAATATGGACTTCTATTCGCACCACTAACATTGTTCAGAAAGTCTTCAGGGAGTTTCGTCGCCGGACCAAGGTAATGGATACCTTTCTCACAGAGGAATCGTGTATCCGCATTATGTTCTCGTTAGTTCAAATGATTAATAAAGATTGAGAAACTCAAGCCAATGAAGAACTTCAGGTAATTTACAGACTCATCTTGACACAACCTGTTGATCACACCAGTACAAAACATTTGGGTGAACGAAGTAAGTAACAGAGGTTGTGTTAGGTAAATAAGCACGAAAGTATAACATTCAATAGCCAAATATTATCATTGCTTTAGCTACCTAACTGTTACTTATCCTTTCCACCACTTGCTTTGGTATGACCATACCAATGGTTATTCAGCGTTCCTTGAACAACAATAATATATCCTATAAAAAAAAGAATAGCCCAAACTAATGCTATTCCAGGACTGATAAGATCTTGTGAATCATCAGCTTTTTGCATCCTCTTTATTCGATTTGCTGTATTATACACCGAAACAAGATTCATAATGGGGATAAGATATCCTATCGTTGCCCAGCCGGGACTGAATTTTTGCCCGGGGTCGTGCTCTTTAATTTCCTTATTAATCTTATAGTACCAGACGATGATATATATCCCAAGAGTAATAATTCCAAGGAAAATCACTACTCCTGCGTTCCTCGTCTTGCCAACCTTTTGAAATTCCATTTAAGTTGCCTCCTTTCGTTAAAATTAGGCTTCTTTCATCTAATAAGTTATGTACAAACCTCTTTACCTGGGGTGGATCCCACCATAGAATCCTCAATACTCTGCCATCTCGGATTCCCCAAACACGTTCTTTTCCAGAAAGGCCAAGGTGAAACAGTACGTCAATATCATCTTGCTTGATTTGGCGTAGTCTTTTTCGGGCGGTGGGAGACAAATTAGAGACCGGAATTGAAGAGTTGTGCTTACTTGCTTCGATACTGGCCTAGGTCATGGACTCAAAATGTCTTATCTTTCTCCAGATTTTTTCCCAGAAGACTTTTCCATCAATTCTTCTCCATCCCCAGGTTCCCTTTTGATCAAGTATACCGATATACCACGTGATTGTTTCTGATTCAGTACTTCTCGGTTTCTCTCCACCTCGCGGTCTCTTCTGTCTGGAAGGGTGCTTCTTTTGAAGGGATTTCTTCTTCTTACCCATAATTGACTACATCAGTCGTCTTCGCTAAGGCTACTGTAGTATTCTTCCATCGACGCCAGGGTGATTTCGGAATTCCCGCGGCAACCATCGGGAAGTCCTTCCCGGGCCTTGCGCCAAGGATCCTCCATGTGTGTTAGATCGCTAAGCCATTGAGGAGATCTATCACTATAGTAGTCCAATACTGCACAAATGGTTTCCTTTTGGGTTTTATTTAGTTTTCGTGCGTCCCCACCCGGAACACGATATATCTGGTAACATCCACGATGCCAATCATAAAGCTCCCGAACAACAGGTCCGTTCGCCCATGCCCTGATCTTTTCTTTGAAAAGAGGACGTCCATCCCATACAAGAGACCAAGCTTGGCAATAGTATACAAGTTTCTGTAATTTCATCGCTGTCAGGGGACATTTTTTGCGTAAAATGAACTTAACCACGTCAAAGGCACTTAGCTTAGCCTCGGTTAGTCGCCTATTATTGCTTACAGTCATTTTAGCCCCCTTTCTTATGAATTCTTCTTCCAAAAGAAGTATGCTGCCGTTATTCTCTTCTGTCAATCTGTTATGGACGTTAGAGCGTAAATTGTTTTAGGAACTGACTGGTAACTTATCCTTGGAGGCCGCTAACGGCAAAGCTCACCCGCCGCAATGGAGCACAGCAGAATAGTAGTCAGGTGGAGGACCATGTCAGCGGCTATTTCTTTCTTTCAAAATACCTGATAGATCATTTGGATCAAAAGATATTGCTTCACGCCAGGCACCAAATCCGCCCTGGTTATTAACCGCCTTTATCCACTCTTGCAGATAAGATCGTTTGGTGCGGGCAAGATCGGTATCCTGGCCTTTGGTCTCCAGGATGAGAAAATCTCCCCTTTTTAGTCTTATGATAAAGTCAGGGTAGTATTTCCGCACAACTCCTCTGTAGTTGTATAAAATAGCAAATCCCAAATGATCGTTCTTTACCCACGCCTCAACATTCTTGCTTTTGTCGAGCTGGAAAGCCTCGCTCGCTTCCCAAATGCTGTCCACCACCACATGGTTAATATGCGACTTTTCTGTGTATTCACATGGCTTGTTGGTATACCATGTCCGCATCCGGCCGGTGCTTCTAATCGGGTTTTCACTATCAAATACAGGCACAACCTTCTCGCTGTTTTCCGCCCTGAGTCCGTTCCAAATGTGCTGAACGATCTTATTTATGTTAAGCAGAATAAGCACTCTGTGTCGCAACGGGTCCCGGCTGAAGAGATCACCCTTGATAATGAGTTTGTCTATTTGTTTCATTTACTGCTCACTGTTTCTTAGAATTGATTGTAATTGTTTAATTAAGGGTGGCAGGTTTTCTTTAACTGTCTGCCAGACGATATGATAATTAATGTCAAAGTAAGCATGTATCAGACGATTCCTCATCCCAATAATAACGGCCCATTCGATTTTAGAATACTTTGCCTGCGTAGCTTTTGTAACATTGGCGGCTGCTTCACCTATGATTTCCAATGAGCGGACAATACTGTTTCCCAGCTTCCTATCACTTTGTAATTCTTCAAATATTGTTTCACCTAAAAATTCTATTGCATCTAAAGCCGCATCTAACATGTGCTGCAATCTGACATGGTCACCGGGTTTCTTCATAATGAACCTCAGCAGTTCTTACCACCTCATCTCTAAAGTACCTGCTTAAATCCTCCGGTGTGCGTAAATCAACTTTACGGCCAAAGGTCTCAGTTAATTTTATTTCCATTCTGACAATATCAAACAAACCGGGCATATGATTTTTGTCAAATTCAACAAGGATGTCGATATCACTGCCCGGCTTTAATTCATCACCCAGAGCTGAGCCGAAAAGAGCCATTTTGGTTATATGATTATCCTGGCAGAATCTTTCCAAATTCGCTTTAGGAAAATGATCCGTTAGCTTAAACATATTACTCACCTTTCTATAATGAGATGACTCTTAAACTTTCAATGCCCCGGTCGTCTATGATTTTCACGGCTATCTTGGCGTTATCGCCTTTTTCAAAAGGAAGGGAGACCGTTCCCCTAAAAACCTCGATCTTCTCCGGGTCAATTTCTGCTTTCAACAATCGTTTTCGGATCGATTCTCTCATGTACATGGAGGCTCACCGTCGGCACTTCAAATGATGTATGCTCTGCCTTACCCGCCCACCGAAGCTGCAGGTCAAGATGTGGATCGTATTCATACATCTTCTTTTCCATTGAATAGGGCTCTGTGTTTTGAGACACCAGACCCACCGGCGGATTATTCAACCGTTTCTTGTCAGAATGATCGTATTGCTCAATATCTTTCTTCGATTTCTCTTTTCTTGTCATTTCCCTACCCCATCTTTCTAATACCCCTAACATTGATTTCCATATTCATTCTATGGACTAAAAAATTATATGTCCAAGAAACGACTGTGTCAATCCTTTGAGACCAACAGGAAGTCCCGGCTTGTGTTTTACATAGTAGACATATGGATGTAATCATATTAGTTCCTTATGAGCCATGCCTATTTTACAAACCTTTGCCGAGTCTCTGCTCCATAAGAACCATATTAGATCCAAACATATTCGTTACTGTGTCAGCTATCTTTTGCAGGAAAAGAGTGGTAGTCGCAGGCTTTAGCCTGCGTGCCTTNTCTTACGCAGCTTGAAAGCTGCGGCTACCAGGCTAGCTACAGCTTAAATATGAAACCGGTGATTATTCAGATTAATCTTTCTCTTGCTTGCCCGGGATGCTTATTAACCAAAGTGTTGCTCAGTC
>AQRW01000077.1 GCA_000402295.1 Candidatus Aerophobus profundus SCGC AAA252-L23 | reverse complement strand
TCGCCATGAGGTTGGTGGGAGGATAGGAGCTGGCAGATCGAGCCGATGGGCTGTTCAATAAGATGCTCCACCGGACCGCAATTCCGCGAGATTCTTCTTTTTTTGGTTCAATAGTCTGCACTGAATGGACTCTGCTGAGGAGGTAGAGGAGAATAGGATACATATGAACTACAGCGGATATCAATAAAATATAGTTTGATACACTGGAGAGAGGCTGGGGTCATGGACTTAACAAAAGAGGAATTCTAGCTATGATTGAGATGTGGGTCACTTCGATCATTGAAGGGAGGAGGCAAAACAAAAATGAAAAACTCAGCAAGAAAAGGATTGTTTAGCCCTATCCGGATGGGAACTCTTCATCTCACTAACCGTATTGTCATGCCACCCATGGTGATGGATATGGCAACCCCTACTGGCGAGGTAACCGATGACAATATCCAGCACTACGTTGCCCGGGCCAGGGCCCATCCGGGACTTATCGTCGTGGAGACTACCTCAATAGCACCTGGTGGCAGGCTGCGCGCCAAGGGGCTGAGAATCGAGACCGACGAGCAAGTAGCTGGCCTGCGTCGTCTCACAACTGCCATCAAAAAGACAGGGACACCGGTTGCCATTCAGCTAGTTCATGCCGGGGCACATGCCCCTACCTCCCTGACAGGGAAACAGCCAGTTGCACCATCAGAGATTGTCCCACCGCGAGGAAACGAGACCCCCCGGGTATTGACGATCAATGAGATTACCAGCCTGGTTAATGCATTTGGGGATGCCGCAGTTCGTGCCGTCGAGGCAGGATTTGATGCAGTTGAGCTGCACGGTGCCCACGGGTTTCTGCTTTCTCAGTTCCTTTCGCCTTATACAAACCTTCGACAGGACGTCTATGGAAAAAACCTTGAGGGCAGGATGCGCTTTCCCTTGGAGGTAGTTGCTGAAGTGAGAGAGCGACTCGACCCTGAGTTTCCAGTTCTCTATCGTCTGGGTGCATCTGACCTTATGCCGGATGGTCTAACCTTGGAGGAAGGAACCTTTGTTGCCAAGGCGCTTGAAGATGCCGGGGTGGATCTTCTGGATATCTCGGGTGGGCTGTCGGGTGATGGTCAGGGAATGAGTGAACAGGGTTACTTTGTTTATCTTGCCCAGGCGGTCAAGAAGGTGGTTAGGGTACCGGTTGTGGGTGTGGGAAACATTAATAATCCGGAATACGCCGATAAGATTATCCGTGAGGGACGGGTAGACTTGGTAGCTGTTGGGCGAGCGATGCTGAGCAATCCAAATTGGGCTGCCGATGCGGCGAGAGAACTTCAGGACTATTGAGAAGGTTGCTTGCAGATATCGCCTGGACAGAGCAAGACACGCAACGGCTGAAATGGATCAAGTGAGTTTCACTGGCAAGAAGACCTGAGGGAAATCTGGGTTAAAGATACTGATAGAAGGGGCGAAGAAGATTGCCGAACAAGGCGAGCCGCTGAGCTCCATCGTCAGCCGAAGGAACAAAATGATGCCATCAATTGATGGACATTCGTTTTTCTGCTCATGGAGCGGGGGCAAGGATTCTTGCTTGGCACTTTATTGGGCTATCCGCCAAGGGGGCAGACCGCAGTGTCTCCTGACAATGCTTGAGGAAACAGGCACCAAATCACGTTCCCACGGATTGCCTAAACTTCTGATTGAGCAACAGGCAGAACGACTCGGTCTGCCTGTTATTTTTGGCTCGGCTACCTGGGACCACTACGAGAGAGAATTCATCCTCGCCTTAGAGAAGATAAAGAATAGAAACATCCAGATGGGAGTATTTGGAGATATAGATGTAGAATCTCATCGCCAGTGGGTACATCGAGTGTGTGCCAGGGTAGGTGTCATTCCTTATCACCCACTCTGGCAGCGAGAGCGAAGAGAATTACTCCATGAGTTCATTGGGCTTAATTTTAAGGCCATGATTGTCACAGTGAAGGACGGGCAACTAGACAAAAGCTTCCTGGGAAGAAACATTGATCAATCCACAGTAGCCAACCCTACTTCCGCAACTAAATGACAAAATTGGCTCTTTTCCGGGGTTGCCAGAAAATGAAATGCTCTATTGATGGGATTCTTTGTTTTTCATTGGTAAAGAAACGTGAAAATAGTGACGAATAACATGATAGAACTTGTTGACAACAGAGATATTTATGATATAATAGTGGCATGTACATTAGAAAAACTAGTAAAATAATTAAGGGCAAAGTATATGAGAATTATCTTTTAGTAGAGTCAGTAGCTACTCCTAAAGGCCCTCGTCAAAGAACAATTTGTTCCTTAGGTCATCTTAAGCCAAGACCAAGAAGAGAGTGGCTTAAGCTAGCCCAGAAGGTAGAGTGTGCTCTGCAAGGTCAACTCACCTTTGATGAAACTTCAGTTGAAGTAGAGGAGATTGTACAAAGGGCTAAAGAGTATCAACGTACCNGAAAAGAAGCACCCGGTCGGGAACTCAAGAAAGATCAAGATGATGATGTGGTGGCGATTCATACCGATAAAGTACGCACGGAGGAGGCAAGAGAGGCCGGGGGAGTCCATGTAGGCTATGAGTTCTGGAAACGACT
>AQRW01000076.1 GCA_000402295.1 Candidatus Aerophobus profundus SCGC AAA252-L23 | reverse complement strand
CAAAGAAGAAAAGAAAGAATTGGCAATAACTAAAACAAATGAAGTGCAAGAAGCCATCAACCAACTCGAGACAATACTATTGCATACGTTAAAAGTGGATGATGTAATTGATTGGAATAGCTTGATAAACAAGACAAAATACCCAGAGAAGAAGCCCGCCAAGGCCAAGCTTGCACTCGCTCTTTCCGAACCCAATAGATCAGAGGCGAAATATCAGCCTAATCTAAGCTTCTTCGATAGACTGTCCTCTAAATCAAGAAAAAGAAAAAAAGATGAAGCAGAAAGGAAGTTTATTTCTGATCATGAGGCTTGGGAGAAACAGAAGCGCCAAGCTCAGCAGAAAAACAAGAAATTAGAAGCTGATTATGCGGAAAGTGTCAAGAATTGGGAAATCAATAAACGCAAGTATGAAGAAAAGCAGGAAGAAGGTAATAAAAGAATATTGGAAAAGAAGAACCAATACCTAAATAAAGAGCCAGGTGCAATTTCTGATTACTGTGAAATGGTATTAACAAATTCGGAATACCCAGACTATTTCCCTCAAGAATGGGATCTTGACTATCAAGCCGACACAAAAATATTGATTGTCGATTATTCTCTTCCTGATATAGACAGTCTGTCAACCGTTAAGACTGTGAAATATATCATTTCAAGGGACGATTTCACGGAAACCAATCTATCAAATGCCGCGTTAAATAAATTATATGACGGGCTTTTGTATCAGATTGCGCTAAGGACAATTCACGAATTGTATGAGGCAGATGTTGTAAATGCGCTCGATTCTATTGTATTCAACGGGTGGGTTGATTCAATAGATAAAGCGACTGGTCAGAATGCAAACTCTTGCATAATGTCTCTTCAAGCGTCTAAAGATGAGTTTTTCGCAATCAATTTAGGAAAAGTAGACCCAAAGGCATGTTTCAACCAACTAAGAGGGGTCGGCAGCAGTAAGTTGCATGGTTTGTCGCCTATTGCACCAATCATCAGTATCGACAGAGAGGATCGACGTTTTATTTCGGCGTATGACGTGGTAGATGGTGTGGACGAATCTGATAACCTTGCTACGATGGATTGGCAAGATTTTGAAAATTTGATTCGCGAGATTTTTGAGAAGGAATTTGTCAGCTCTGGTGGTGAAGTAAAAATAACTCAAGCGAGTCGGGACGGTGGTGTTGATGCGGTTGCCTTTGATCCAGACCCAATACGAGGGGGAAAGATCGTAATTCAAGCAAAGCGGTATACAAATGTGGTTGGAGTTTCTGCCGTAAGAGATTTATACGGAACCGTAGTAAATGAAGGTGCCACAAAGGGAATTCTGGTTACAACAGCAAATTATGGTCCTGATGCTTATGAATTTGCCAAGGGGAAACCATTGACACTCTTAAACGGTAGCAATTTATTGCATTTACTCGAAAAGCATGGACATAGAGCCAAGATTGATCTAAAGGAAGCGAAAAAGTTGTTGGCAGAACAAAAGAGGTATAGTCGATGAAAACGGCAAAGTTGTTTATTCCTATTTTTCTTTTCATTGCAATTGCTTTTCAAGTCCCTCACGCCAATGCTGGAGATACTCAGAAGGATATAAATTCCTACTGTAAACAAAAGTGGTCTTCTGATTATGAGATGCAACAATACTGCATTGAACAAATGAGGGAAGGGTGGGGAAAAGTATCAAGTTTTATTGAACGTTATGGCAAACAAGGTGAGGAATACAAAATCATAGGTAGATGCTGGAACAAGTGGTACCCCCAAATGGATATGGTTGCCTATTGCTCTGAAAACCAAATCTCAGCCTACAATAGTATGAAGTCAGAAGAAACTTCAGGTGTCAAAGATAGAGAAAATAATATCGAATCTGATATCCGAGAGCATTGTACTAATAAATGGTCTTCCGACTTTGAAATGCAAAAATACTGTATGAGTCAAATGAACGAAGCTTTACAAGAGCTGTCCCAAATGATTTCACATTACGGAAAAAATAGCGAGGAATATCAGATAATTGGGAGGTGCTGGAGCAAGTGGTATCCTCAGTTTGACATGATTGTGTATTGCTCTAACAATCAGATTTCAGCATATGAATCGATTCGGTAGGAGAGTTTTCTTTTGACAAACGAGGCATAACCAGTTAGTTCACCAGACCAGTGTTTCGCTGTGTTTCACGTCGGCTGGCGACTTCTACGATAGGTCAGAACCGCTACGCAGCTCTGACCTATGAGGTGCGGGATATTTGGCCATTGACTTCACAGGCATTGCTTGTACTCTGTTTATTAGCTCAATAAAGTAGAAAGAACCGGCGTTTACATACGGACGCGGGTGATACGTGGAATCTTCTGCTTATCTCGCATCCGTTAACTTGATATATGAAGGCAAGATCTGAACTTATAATTCATTGGACTGGAAAACAGTTAGAGGGCATACGAAGTAGTAATGCTTGGAGCAAAGAATATGTGAATCTATTGAAGAGTATATACTTAGAAGGGCTACGCTATAACAAGATAGAAAATAACGAGATCGTCGTAGGTGCAAATACAACCGCCGAAATCCCTCAAATGCCAATGATATGTTTTACGGAGCTAAAACTGACTAATGCTAAAAAGCATATCGAACATTATGGACCTATGGGAATCGGCTTTCGTAGAGATTGGCTAATGAAATGTGGTGCCAATCCCGTTTTTTATATGCAGAACCGCAATGAAGGCGTAGTGAACACGAATTTGTCGACTATCTCATCCCGGGAAGACAAGATTTGCGGATTGAATGTCTTTCTTAGCTTCATCAAGCCAATGTCTGAACAAAATAAAGAAGAATTGATTCATTACGATGAATTCGAATGGCGCATGGTACTCTGTAAATTGAATAATAAGTATCCTGATTGGACTAAACTTGAAGGCGATACGCCTTATTTTAGGTTTCCCCCAGAAAAAGTATCCATAATTGTATTCCCAAATGAAAAAACAAGAAAATTAATACTAAACGATGACCAAATGGATAAATATTTCAATAAACATATGCCGATGATGATAGATGCCGACGACTGCGATCAATTTTAATCAAGCTAAGAAGGCGCTCCACTCGGACGGGGCGCTTTTGCCGCGCCGGTGAGCGTACCCGTTGGGCAAGTAACGAAACAGGAAATACATGACGGACAAGAAAGGAAACGGTGCTAATCTCGGATTTGAGAATCAACTGTGGAGTGCTGCTGACAAACTTCGCGGGCACATGGATGCCTCCGAGTATAAACATGTGGTTCTCGGGCTGATCTTCCTGAAATACATCTCCGACGCCTTTCAGGCCAAGTACCAGGAGTTGGAGGTGACCAAGGACACCGAATACACCGACCCGGAAGACCGCGACGAGTATGCGGCCGCCAACATTTTCTGGGTTCCGAAAGAAGCGCGCTGGGACAAGCTGCAAGACACGGCCAAGCAACCTACGATAGGTAAGCTCCTCGACGAGGCGATGGTGGCCATCGAGAAGGAAAACCCGAGTCTCAAGGGGGTGCTACCCAAGGATTATTCGCGTCCTTCACTGGACAAGTATCGGTTGGGTGAGCTCATCGACATTGTCAGCAAGATCGGGCTGGGCGATGATGCATCTCGGTCAAAGGACATCCTGGGCCGGGTTTATGAGTACTTCCTTGGCAAGTTTGCCGCAGCCGAGGGTAAGAGCGGCGGCGAGTTCTACACGCCCCAGTGTGTGGTCAAGCTGCTGGTCCGAATGATCGCGCCCTTCAAGGGTAGAGTCTGCGACCCTTGTTGTGGCTCAGGCGGCATGTTTGTACAGAGCGAAAAGTTCGTGGAAGAACACGGGGGGAATATCGGTGACATCGCCATCTATGGACAAGAATCCAACCACACCACCTGGCGTCTCGCCAAAATGAATCTGGCAATCCGGGGCATTGACGCCAACCTGGGCGGCAGGCAGGCGGACAGCTTTCATAATGACTTGCATAAAGACCTCAAGGCCGATTTCATCCTCGCCAATCCGCCCTTTAATATGAGCGACTGGGGCGGCGAGCGCCTGCGGGAAGACACTCGATGGAAGTATGGGATCCCGCCGGTGAACAACGCTAACTACGCTTGGATTCAGCACTTCATTCATCATCTGGCACCCACAGGTATTGCCGGATTCGTCATGGCCAACGGCTCCATGTCCACCAATACATCGAGCGAGGGCGAAATCCGTAAAGCAATCATTGAGGGGAACCTGGTGGACTGCATCATCGCACTGCCCGGCCAGCTTTTTTACACGACGCAGATTCCGGTGTGCCTCTGGTTTGTGGCCCGGAACAAGAAGAACGGTAAGTTCCGCAGTCGGCGCGGTCACACACTTTTCATCGATGCCCGCAAGATGGGCGCACTCATCGACCGAACCCACCGGGAACTCTCCGACAAAGAGATCGATACAATTGCCGCGACCTACCATGCCTGGCGGGGGGAGAAAGACGCGGGTGTGTTTGAGGACCTGGCTGGTTTCTGCAAAAGCGCCGCAATCGACGAGATCAGGGAACATGGTTTTGTGCTCACCCCTGGCCGGTATGTGGGCGCGGCCGAGGTCGAAGACGACGGCATTCCCTTCGAGGAAAAGATGGCCGAGCTCTCGTCCAAGCTGTATGAGCAGTTTGCCGAAGCCGACCAGCTCGAAGCCACCATCAGGAAGAATTTGGAGGTCTTGGGTTATGGCGGATAAACTCGCAAGTTTCGACTTCAGCGCACTGGTTGCCGCCATTCGGTGGACGCATGAATACATGGCGGCTCAGGCAGGGCGGGCCATCAATATCAGCCTGACGTTGAGGAATTGGTTTATTGGGGCCTATGTCCGGGAATACGAGCAAAACGGTACGGACCGGGCGAGATATGGAGAAAACCTCTTATCATCGCTCTCCCAAAGACTCAGAGAAACAGCTGTGGAAGGTTGTGCGCCCCGTTCACTGCGGCTATACAGGCAATTCTACCTGACCTACCCGGAGATTTGGCAGACAGTGTCCGCCGAATCTTACCACGGACTCCTCCCTGATCCAATTTGGCAGATGATGTCTGCCAAATTCGCCGAGGCCATCCCCGCCGCCATTCGGAAATCGGTGATTTTTAAATCTTCTTCTCCGGCCACTCCAACAACTAGGAAATCAGCACCCGCCGAATTGAGATTCCCTCCCGACAGACTCGTTAACTCCTTGTCGTTTAGTCACTTCTGTGAGCTGATCGCCATAGACGACTCACTGAAACGCTCCTTCTACGAAATCGAGTGCATCCGGGGAAACTGGTCGGTCCGTGAACTCAAGCGGCAAATCGGCAGTCTCTACTACGAGCGCTCCGGCCTGTCTGAGAACAAGGAGAAACTGGCGGAACTGGTACAGTCTGGTGCCGACCAAGTTGAGCCCAAACTATCTATCCGCGATCCGTACGTCTTCGAGTTCCTTGGGATCAAATCCCGCGAGGTGATGCACGAGTCCGACCTCGAGCAAGCCCTGCTGGATAAACTCCAAGACTTTCTTTTGGAACTGGGGCACGGTTTCTGTTTCGAGGCGCGGCAGAAACGTATTTTGATCGGCCACACCTACGGCTTTGTGGATCTGGTCTTCTATCATCGCATTCTCAAATGCCACGTACTGGTAGAGCTGAAGATCGAGTCCTTCACCCACGAAAACCTCGGCCAGCTCAACACCTATGTGAGCTGGTATCGGAAGAACATGATGACCAAAAGCGACAACCCGCCGGTCGGCATCTTGCTTTGTACACAAAAGGACCACGCCCTGGTGGAATACGCCCTCGCTGGCATGGACAACAACTTGTTTGTCTCCAAGTATCAGCTTGAACTGCCGAGAAGGGAAGAAATCCAGCGCTTTTTGGAAGAGAAGATGCGGGAGGCGAGTGGTGGAGAGTAAAATCATGTGGTATGGGCAGTTTGCCGAAGACGACCAGCTCGAAGCCGCCATCAAAAATAACTTGGAGGTGCTGGGCTATGGTGAGTGAGTGGCATAACTACAAAATCGGGGAACTCGGCAAAGTTGTAACTGGCAAGACCCCCAGCACCAAAAAACCCGAATATTTCATGGGCCGGTATCCATTCATTGCGATCCCAGATATGGGATCTTCAGTTTTTGTGTCGGAAACCGCACGTTCGTTGAGTGAAGCAGGCGCCGAGGTTATGAAATCATGCCACCTGCCAAAAGACTCCGTGATGATGAGCTGTATAGCAACAATCGGGAAATGCGGGATCACTACTAAAGACAGTTTCACAAACCAACAAATCAACAGCGTAATATGTGACCAAGAAAAAGTTTATCCTCTCTACCTTTATTATGTTTTTACCCAGCTCAGAGGAGCCCTTGATGCTGTTGGAGGTGGAGGTTCTGTATATACCAATGTATCAAAATCCAGATTCTCAAGTATTCCTTTATCCGTTCCTCCGATAGCCGAACAACGCGCCATTGCCCACATCCTCGGATCGTTGGACGACAAGATTGAATTGAACCGGCGGATGAACGAGACGCTGGAGTCGATGGCCCGCGCTATCTTCAAATCCTGGTTCGTGGATTTCGACCCGGTGCGCGCCAAAGCTGAAGGCCGTGACCCCGGTCTGCCCAGCGGGATCGCCGTGCTCTTTCCCGACAGCTTCCAAGATTCTGAACTTGGAGGGATTCCAATGGGGTGGGAAGTCAAGACGATTGGTGAGGTGGTTGAATTTGCGTATGGAAAGGCTTTAAAGGCATCAAACAGAAAGCTTGGTAACATACCGGTCTTCGGCTCTAATGGTCCTGTGGGATTACATAATGAGGCTTTGGTCAAAGGCCCCGGTATTGTTATTGGTCGAAAAGGCAATCCCGGAATCGTGACATGGTCATCGAAGGATTTCTTCCCGATTGACACAACCTTCTACGCTAAACAGACGGGGATTTTTTCAAGTCTCAACTATCTGTTCTACGCTCTAGAATCTCAAGATTTGCCGGCCTTAAGCGCTGATTCTGCCGTCCCTGGGCTGAATCGGAATTTAGCGTATATGAGCAATATCTTAGTTCCTTCTGAAAAGGTATTGACTGCTTTTGACGAGCAAATTGATCCGCTTTTTCAAAAGATCAATGCAAACGATAACGAGGAGGCAACTCTCGCCTCGCTCCGCGACACGCTGCTGCCGAAGCTGATCTCCGGCGAGCTGCGTGTTCCAGATGCAGAGAAGTTCGTTGAGGAGGCTGGGTTATGAGCAACACCAGCAAACAACTCAGCAATCCTTTTTCGACCGGTGGCGGTGGTGGGCATTTCGAGGCGCATATTCAGGCTTCTTTTGTCACACTAATGCTCACAGGTGGGTTTGCGCCTTGTTTGCCGTGCTGGCCGATTAGAGAAATAAAACTACAGGGTAAAATTGACGGATTTGATACAGATGACTTAATTGTTTTCGTGGAAGATCCAAGTAATAAACAAAAGAGAAAGCTCCTTGGGCAAATAAAACATACCATCCATATTACTCCAGGCAACCTAACCTTTGGCGAGGTGATGCAAGCTGCCTGGAACGATTTCAATAACCCCGCCTTTTTTTCCAAAAACAAAGATGTTATTGCCCTTATCACCGGCTATTCCGTCAACTTAATGCAGGCAGACAAAAACGCCTCCAGGAAGAGATGGCCCAGCTTAAATCTCTGCCCAGATGCCGGCTTGATGATTGCCAAAAGGAAGTGGTCAGGGTGGGTCCGGCCAGTACCATTCGCGTCTTACACAACACCTATTCGGTCAACTCTCGTCTCAGGGGAGAAATGGTGGAGGTTCGAGCCTATGTCCAGTACCTACAAGTCTG
>AQRW01000075.1 GCA_000402295.1 Candidatus Aerophobus profundus SCGC AAA252-L23 | reverse complement strand
TGGTGGCGTCATATTTAAAAGAGAAATATTTTCGCCCTGCTTTGGTTTTCTCTTTGAATGGTCAAATAGCCCGAGGCTCCGCCAGAAGTATATCTGGCTTTCCTATGTTTCAGGCTCTGGAAAAATGCCAAGATTTACTTCTGAATTTCGGAGGCCATAAAATGGCTGCGGGGATGACTCTTTATCGAGACAATATTGCTTTTCTTGAAGAAAGGCTGAATTCTCTGGCTGCGGAAACTCTTTCTGAAAAAGATGTTGTTTCTTCTCTGATAATTGATGCCCGGGTTGATTTGGAAGATTTGACTGAGTCATTTGTGGAGGAGCTCAAACTTCTTTCTCCTTATGGTCCGGAAAATCCCTTACCTTATCTGCTGGCCGAGGAAGTATATTTTTCCTCTCCTGAGAGTATAAGAAGAAGAGTGAGATTGACTGTCTCCTCCTTTTCAGGTAAAAAAGATTTTCCCGCGGTAGGTTTTGGTTTCCCGGGCGGGATAAAGAAAATCCCCCAGGGAGAAAAAGTAGAAGTAGTTTTTGTTCCCCAGGTGAGGGAAGGGCAGGATGACGGAATTGAGCTGAGAATAAAGGATTTTCGAGGAGGAAGAAATGGAGAAATTGGCCAAAAAAATTAGAGATATACCAGACTTTCCTAAAAAGGGCATTCTTTTTAAAGATATAACCCCTTTGCTTCAAGATGCTGAGTCTTTCCAGCGGTCTATTCGGTTGATGGCGGAACACTACCAGGGAGAAAATCTGGATCTGGTGGTGAGTACGGAGTCACGTGGATTTATCCTGGGCGGGGCCCTAGCCTGCCAGTTGGAGTTAGGATTTATTCCGGTACGTAAACCGGGAAAACTTCCTTTCCTGGTAGAATCAATAACCTACCAGCTTGAATATGGGAAGGATACCATCGAAATTCATCAGGATTCCCTTCAAAAAGGTGACCGAATTCTTGTTTTTGATGACGTCGTCGCCACCGGAGGTACGGCTTTGGCTACCTGTCAATTAGTGGAAAGACTGGGAGGAGAAATTGCTGGAGTATGCTTTTTGGTGGAACTGGCCGGACTTAAGGGTAGAGAGAAATTAAGAGATTATCCGGTTTTCTCTTTGATAAGATTCGATTAATCAGAAAGCTTCTTCTTCCTGGGAGGAGAACTAAAAAAAGAGGCGGGAATGAAAATCAAGAAGTTAGCTGGGGGTGAGTTCATGGCGAACTGTTATATTATCTGGGATGAATCCACGGCCAGGGCTCTGGTGATTGACCCAGGAATAGAAGTGGAGAAAATAGTTGGAGCTATCAAGAAAGAAAGGTTGGATTTACAGGGTATTATTGACACGCATGCTCACATTGATCATATTTTAGCTAATGATTCTCTTCGGGAGATCACCGGGGTATTCTTGTTCATTCACCCCGCCGAGGTTCCCTCTCTAAGTAATCCAGAGTTAAATCTTTCCTGGATGATCGGGGAAAAACAGACTTTCCGGGATCCGGATTGCCTGATCGAGGATGGAGAAGAAATGGAGATGGGCCGGATTCATCTCAAAATTTTGCACACTCCGGGACATACTCCCGGAAGTATATGTCTTTTTGGAGATGGCTGTTTTCTTAGTGGAGATACTGTTTTCGCTGGGTCAGTGGGAAGGTGCGATTTCCCGGGAGGAGACTTTCAAAAACTTGAAGACTCGATCAAGAAAATCCTTATCTCAATTCCCGATGAGACCCAGATTTTTCCCGGTCATGGTCCAGAGACTACTTTGAGAGCGGAAAAAAAATTCAATCCTTTTTTTAGGAGGATAGATAGATGAGCCTTACTCTAAAAGAAAAAAACGTTCTTTTAGGGATATGCGGAAGTATTGCTGCTTACCGAGCGGGGGAGATCGTTCGTCTTTTGAAAAAAAGAGGAGCGCGAGTTTTTCCCTTGATGACCAAAGCAGCCACTTATTTTGTTCATCCTCGAACCTTTGCTTGCCTGGCCGGAGAAGAAGTTTCTTGGCATTTATTCGGAAAAAGAGAGAGTGAGCTTTCTCATCTTGATCTTTCCTCTCGGGGTGATCTTTTTCTTATTGCTCCCGCCAGTGCTAATTTTATAGGTAAAATTGCTGCCGGAGTAGCCGATGATCTGCTTACTACTGCCGTAATGGCTGCCCAAGCTCCCGTGATAATTGCTCCGGCTATGAACAACCGAATGTATCTTAATCCTATTGTCCAGGAAAATGTGGTTAAACTCAAAGAATTAGGTTATAGATTTGTTGGTCCTGAAAAAGGGGACCTGGCCTGTGGTGGAAAAGGAATTGGCCGTATGGCCGAGCCGCTCAAAATTGTAGAATCCATTGAGAGAATTTTTTCTCTCCCGAAAGATTTTTCCGATAAAACCTTTTTAGTGACGGCTGGTCCAACCCGAGAACCAATGGACAAGGTTCGCTTCATCAGTAATTATTCCAGTGGAAAGATGGGTTATGCTCTGGCGGAAGAAGGAAGAGAACGAGGAGCTCGAATTATCCTCATTAGTGGTCCGACCTCTCTGGCCAGTCCCCCAGGAATGAGGGTAGTGAAGGTGGAAACGGCTGCTCAGATGGGATCACGGGTTTTGGAGGAATTTAGGGGGAGTGATGGGGTAATTATGGCGGCAGCAGTGGCCGATTTTTGCCCTGGCTACCAGACTCAAGGGAAGATCAAGAAAGGGGCCAAAGAGAAGCTCATCCTGGAACTAAGAAAGACCAAGGATATTCTTAAGGAATTGGGGAAAAAGAAAGAGAAGAGAATTTTGGTTGGCTTCTGTGCCGAGACAGAAAGTTTAGAAAAGGAAGCCAGAAGAAAGCTAAGGGATAAAAATCTGGATCTGGTGGTGGCCAATGATCTTAGCCAGCCGGGGGCAGGGTTTGAGGTGGATACCAACATTGCTCTTTTGATTGATCGTAAAGGGGAACAGGTGAGTCTTCCCCGGATGAACAAGAGAGAACTGGCCAGGATAATCTGGGACAAGATTAAAGAACTTATGCGCTAATGTTTTTAGCCAAGAGGGATGATAGTGATGAGGCATTTTAGAGCTTATCGTAGAAGCATCAAGTTCAGGAGATTATCTTTCCTCTCATGGGCAATTTGTCTGGGAGTTTTTTTCTTACTTACCCCACCGGCTCTGCCTCAGTCTCTGGCGGTGGTGCAGATTTTGAAAATCCAGGGGACCATTAGTCCTATAACGGCAGATCGACTTTCCAAGGCTATTGAGATGGTGGTGAAGAGAAAAGCCCAATGTCTAATTATCGAGCTTGATACCCCGGGAGGTCTGGACCAATCTATGAGACAAATGGTAAAGGACATTCTGAGTAGCCCCTTGCCCATAATAGTCTATGTTTATCCGCGAGGAGGGCGGTCCGCCTCAGCCGGAGTTTTCATTACCCTGGCCGCTCATATTGCCGCTATGGCACCGGGAACTAATATTGGAGCAGCTCATCCGGTATCTCTTGGTGGAGGCTTGAGTGGGGCTATGGAGGAAAAAGTAATCAATGACGCGGCCGCCTACATTAAGTCAATTGCCCAGCGGCGGGCAAGAAACGAAGAATGGGCGGAGAAAGCGGTCAGAGAAAGTGTTTCCATAACAGCCCGGAAGGCTCAGGAGATAGGAGTAGTTGATCTGGTGGCGGAAGATATTTCCGATTTGCTAAGTCAACTGGAAGGAGGGGAAGTAAAAATTAGTGGTAAGAGCTTTATTCTCCATACTCGGGGGGCTCCTCAGGAGTACATCGGGATTAGTTTTAAGCAGAAATTTCTCCAGAAGCTAGCCGATCCTAACTTAGCCTATATTCTTCTGATGGTGGGAATTTGGGGGATTATTCTGGAGTTTTTTCATCCAGGAGTGTTTCTGCCCGGTATAGCCGGGAGCATTTCCTTGATACTTTCCTTTTTTGCTCTTCAGATTTTGCCGTTCAATTTAGTTGGTTTATTATTGATTATTTTAGCTGTTATTCTCTTTGTTCTGGAGATAAAGGTTCTCTCTTACGGAGCCCTGACCATTGGGGGGATAATATCTCTCACTCTGGGTTCTTTTATGCTTATCGAGCCTTCAGCTATTTACATTACTATTTCCTGGGAGTATATTATTACGGTGGTTATTGTTACTGCTCTGATTTTTGTTTTTATTGTGGGATATGCTATTAGAGCCCAGTTTAAAAAGCCAGTTACTGGTGAGGAAGGAATGGTTGGTTCCGTAGGAATAACCAGAGGTGACCTTGACCCCAAAGGGAAAATTCAGATTCACGGGGAAATTTGGAATGCCGTTAACCAGTTTCCTGAACATCCCATAAAAAAAGGAGAGGAAGTGGAGGTGATTAGGGTGGAAGGAATGAAGTTAATGGTAAAGAAAAAGGAGGTGTGAGAATATGGGATTAATTATTTTTCTGGCGGTTATTGTGATAATCATTTTGATGGCAGCTATTCGGGTAGTTACTGAATACGAAAGGGGAGTTATTTTTAGATTGGGAAGACTGGTAGGAGCCAAGGGACCCGGTCTTTTCTTTCTCATTCCCATTGTGGATCGGATGGTGAAAGTGAGTCTGCGGACCACGAATTTTGATGTGGCTCCCCAGGAGGTTATTACCAAGGATAATGTACCGGTCAAAGTCAATGCGGTAGTATATTTCCGGATTATTGACCCGACCAAGGCGATAGTGGAGGTCCAAGACTTCCGCTTTGCCACACTGCAAATAGCTCAGACCACCCTAAGAGGAATAGTGGGAGAAGCTGAACTCGATGAACTTCTTTCTCAAAGGGAGAAGTTTAATGAAAGCCTCCAGACTATCATTGATCAACAAACTGATCCCTGGGGGATTAAAGTAAGTGTAGTGGAAATTAAGGAAATCGAGATTCCCGATACGATGAAGCGGGCTATGGCCAGGCAGGCTGAAGTGGAGCGAGAGAGAAGAGCTAAGGTTATTAATGCTCAGGGAGAATTTCAGGCCGCGGAAAAGCTTTCTCAAGCCGCGGAAATCCTGGGTAAGTTTCCCCAAGCGATTCAACTTCGCTATTTGCAAACTCTTTCTGATATTGCCACCGAGCAAAACTCTACTATCGTTTTCCCCTTGCCCATAAACTTTATGGATGCCTTTGCCAAGCTATCCACTGCTTTTAAGGAGAAAGGGAGCTAAGTTTTTGTAACAGGTAAGTTTCCCTGAAAAGTAAGGTTCAGGGGGTTTGGGATGTCTCAAGGGGAACCTTTTTTAGTCTGGACAGTGGTAGCCGCAGGCTTTTAGCCGACGTTCGTCAGTGTGTCATTGCGGCCCCCGTGTAGGGGAGGCTTTAGCCTCCCAGAGAAGTGAGCTTGGGTAGCCGCCGATTTTAGCTCTTCTATGGTGATTCGGTAGCCTGAGTTTATTTGCGCAACCTAAAACTTGCGGCTACCTCTAGGAAATCTAAACTATTACAAGTTTTTACCTGACGTCAGAGGATGCAGGATAGAAAAAGGAGAGAGTTGATGAAGGAAAAGGGAATAAGAATTATCCTGGCCCTGGGGCTAATTTTGATTATTTCAGGTTGTCAGTTTCAGCCACAACAGCTTCTTCCTCCAGTCGATTCCAAAATAGCCATTCCCGTTTTTGTCAATCATACCTATCAGCCGGGGCTGGAAGACGTGCTCAGCCAGGAAGTAATTGAGCAATTTCATCTGCGCACCCGTTTCGTCATTGTTTCTTTGGATAGAGCTGATCTGATTCTCCGGGGGGTGATTACTCAATACTTAAAGGAACCTTTAGCTGAGGTGGCGGAAGGTGTTAAGGAGTATCGGGTCAGGATGGTGGTTCAGGCTAACTTAAGCACACCTCAGGAGAAACAAGTGTATTGGAAAGAAAGAATTGAGGAAGCGGTAGTCTATTCAGCTCTTGAAGAGAAAGGAATCCAGACGGAGAATGAAGCTATTGGGAGGGTTTGCGAGAAGATTAGCCAGGATCTGGTTAATCTAGCCTTGGAAGGGTGGCAGAGATGACCAAAGTCAAGATTTCTCGACCCCGATCTATGACTGACAAACCCCTCCATTATTGTCCAGGGTGTGGTCACGGAATTGTCCACCGTCTTATTTGTGAAGTTATTGATGAGCTTGGACTTCAGGAAGATATCATTGGAATCTGCCCGGTGGGCTGTTCAGTAATAGCTTATGACTATTTTGATTTTGATATGGTGGAAGTAGCTCATGGCCGGGCTCCTGCCGTAGCCAGCGGAATTAAGCGAGTTCATCCGGATAAAATTGTCTTCACCTACCAGGGTGATGGAGACCTGGCCGCCATAGGAATTGCGGAGACTATTCACGCGGCGTCCAGAGGTGAGGCTATCAATATTTTCTTTATTAATAATGCCATCTATGGAATGACGGGAGGACAGATGGCTCCTACTACTCTTCTGGGTCAGAAAACCACTACTTCGCCCTTTGGTCGAGATGCCAGTGAAGCTGGTTATCCTTTGAGGGTATGCGAGCTTCTTTCTTCTCTGCCCGGGGCAGTGTATTTGGAAAGGATAGCCCTGAATAGCCCGGCGAATATCAGCAAAACCAGACGAGCAATTAAGAAGTCATTTCTTACTCAAATAGAGAAAAAGAAATTTTCCTTGGTGGAGATTCTTTCTCCCTGCCCCACTGCCTGGCGTCTTTCTCCCCTAAAAGCCCTCGAATGGCTGGAGGAAAATATGATTCCTTATTTCCCCCTGGGGGTAATTAAAGAAGAATAGTTAGAGTAAAGGTGAGTCAGGAGATCCACATTTACTCTGTTTTATTATTATCTTTCTCTTAGTAAATAAGAATTTAAGTTGAGTCCATTAATGTAAAGAACCGCTAATATTCTGTAGTATTTATCATACTGTCCTTTATCATCTACCTCAAGTTTAACAACTTTTCCTAAACACATTTTTTCAACAAGTTCTTTAACTTTCCTACCCTCTGTTGCCGCTAACTCTGGCGCATCTATACCCACAAGCCGTATACGTTGAATACCGCGGACATCCTTATTTTCAGGAGCAAAAATAATATCTATTGTATCACCATCCTCCACATGATTAACCCTTCCACTTCTTACTACCCCTTTTGATAATACACGCTCTCTGAACTGCCAATCCGAGTCTGAATTTGTATCTAAGCCATCCGGATACCTTGTCCAGTAGCGATTATCATCGTCTGTGTCGCCGGCCATCAGTGTCTTATCTACTTCTATGTCTTTTGTATCTCTTAGTACAATCAACTCATCTTTGTTATCCAACCATTGTTTCTCGTAAATATAAGTCCAATAACCTTTGGGAGGTATTGCAATACCTTGGGATATTATAACAGTTACTTTTTCTCCCTGGGTAGTCTCCAAAGTCCAGTTGCCTATGTCTACCTCAACTTCAGTTGGGTTGTAGAGCACAATCCACTCATTGCCGGCATCTTTCCCCGCCGGGTTCAGATCGAATTCGTTTATCACTATGTTTCCAGCTAAGGCAGCACCTGCCAATAAAATATACTGGACTAATAAAATAACTAAACCAGATAATAATCTCCTCAATTTCCCCTCCACTAAAGCCGAACATCTAAATTATCACTGTGTTCATTTTACTGGAAATTGAGGAATGGTCAAATTGTTTTTCTTCAGAAAGAGCCTTACTTAAATCTGTATATGGACTCTAAAAATAGCCAAACATCATTGTGGAACAACAAATTGACAAGTCGGGAAAATAAGGTATAAAGTAAGCGGGAAAGGAAGTAAAAGGTAGTGTCAAAAGTTTTATGAAAGAATTCCGGGAGAACATTATAGATAAAGAAAAAAGGG
>AQRW01000074.1 GCA_000402295.1 Candidatus Aerophobus profundus SCGC AAA252-L23 | reverse complement strand
AAAAATGGCAGAAGCAATTGCGGAATTGCAGGAAAGGGGAAAAACAGATAGGAGACTCTCCTTTGGACTATATCTGGTTTTTCTCCTGATAGTCATTGTCATCAGCGTTGTTGTCATAGGACTCATAGTGACTTTGAGAGCTGGATTTGGTACGGGAATAATCGGTTGGATTCTGGTGGAGATGCTGTATCAATATCTCATAGCAGCGGCAGAAGGAAAAGGAACAATCATCTCCACTGTGGTTTCCCTTCTGGCCGCTATCTATATATGGTGGTACAACTGGTTGCTATACAAGAGGAGAAACGAGCATTTTGATCGGACCAAGAGGCTTAAGGGGAAACTGTCCACCTGGATAAAGGAGAAGTTTGACACCGAGACTGAAAGTTTAATGAAAGTGGATCCGGTTCTGGATAGAAGAGAAGCACAGCACCCAAATCTGCTGTTCGGCCTGTGGCTGATATTTAGCTATCTCGGTAGTCTCTCATCATTGTATCGGCCCCTGGGGCTTTTTACTATTCCAGCCATTATCCTGGGTCTGCTCATCCTCTATTACCTGACCATGGACTATTACTATCATGAGCAGGGAGAGATTGCCTTTTTCGGGAGAATGGCAGAGATTCTCCACAAAAAGGACATTGCTTTTATTGCCACTCCTACCCGTCCCCTTCACCGAAGATCGTACGGACTGTATATCTTTCTCTCCATTATCACCTTAGGTATATTCGCTATCTACTGGTCCTATGTGATATTCCGTGATCCAAACCAGCATTTCGATAGCCATGATTTGTGGGAAAGTGAACTGGAAAAGATTATCCAGAAGACCTGACCAGTCAAAGCTGACATAATCCGCGCTTACAGAAAGAGTCTGAGCTTTTCGTGATTGGCCAATCTTTGTGAGGTTAGCCGTTCCAGAGAGGTTCTCATTTGTTTAGTTCTCCCCCTTGACTTATTATCACAGTTTGCTAAAATTAAATATCATTAGTTCAGTGATATTTTCAGGGAGAACCACATGGAGATAAGGACCACCCGGGTCGTTGACTGTGTGGGGGATAATTGCCCCATGCCCCTGGTGAAAACAAGGGATGCCATAATGAAGGCTGGGGAAGGGGACGTGATTAAAGTAATTGGTACCCACCCCCAGTCTTTTGAGGAAGTGCCCCTGGCTCTGGAAGCACAGGGAAAACTAATCCTGGAAAAAAACAAGGCCGATGACGGTAAATGGTATATCATTTTCCAGGTCTAAGGAAAAAGATAACCGTCTCCTTTTTCTGTTGAAGGAGTCATCACCATGGAGAATAAAAAAGCAACTATCGTAGTGCATAGTGGAGATTTTGATAAGCTTATGAGTGCCTTTATAGTTGGCAATGGTTTTCTCTCTCTGGGAATACCGGTAAGTCTCTTCTTCACCTTCTGGGGGCTGAGAACTTTAAGAAAAAATGGCTTCAAAAAAGCCCCTCTTTCCAAAATGAATCTTTTCGGTCTGGGAAAATTAATGATCAAAGGCAAGATGAGGAAATATAATGTTGCCTCTCTGGATACCCTGGCAGAAAGCTTCAAAAGGCTGGGAGGACAAATTATTGCTTGCACTATGACTATGCAATTGATGGGCCTCAAAAAAGAAGACCTCAGGGAAGATTTGGTTACTGATTATGGAACCGTCGGTAAATACTGCTATGTCAGCAAGGATGCCACTATTACTCTTTTTATCTAAAGGAGGGGTGTGATGGGAGCTAAAAGAGTATATCTGGATAACAATGCTACTACCAGAGTGGATGATGAGGTGGTAAAATATATGAATATCTTTCACCTCCGGGATTATGCCGTGGCTTCCTCTCAGTTTTCCCATACCCCCGGGATTACTGCCAAGGAAGCAGTTGATAAAGCCAGAAGCATATTGGCGGAAAAAATACATTCTTCACCCCAGGAGATTATCTTTACCTCGGGGGCCACCGAGTCAAACAATCTGGCCCTAAAAGGCCCAGCACTTGCTGCCAGTAATTCAAATCGGAACAAAATAATAGTTTCATCCATAGAGGAGTTTTCCGTACTTCATACGGCCCGAGCTCTCAAAAAATTAGGACTTAAGATAGAGTATGTGAAGGTTGACGGCGAAGGTTTGGTGGACATGGAACACCTGCGTTCTCTTCTTGATGATAAGACGCTGCTGGTGAGCATTATGTATGCCAACCACGAGGTGGGGACAATTCAGGATATCAGGAAGATATCAGAATTAGTGCATCAATGCGGAGCCTATCTGCATACTGATGCCGCCGTGGCATTTTTGCAGGTACCCATTGACGTTGTTGAGGACGAGATTGACTTAATGAGCCTGAGTGCCCATACAGTTCATGGACCCAAGGGGGTGGGGGCTCTTTTGGTGAAAAAAGGGGTTCCGGTGGAGAAAATAATGCAAGGTGGATTCCAGGAATTTGACTTGAGAGCGGGGACGGAGAATGTACCCGGTATTGCCGGTTTGGGAAAGGCAGTGGAGATTTTCTCGGATCAGGATCTTTCCCGGGTGAGACAGTTGAGGGACTATCTCTACCAAGAACTGAAATCCAATGTTGGGGGAATCCAACTCAATGGTGCCTCCGATTTCAAGAAAAGAATCGCCAATAATCTGAATGTATCCTTTGAGCAGGTGGAAGGTGAGTCGGTTGTCTTACACCTGGATATGCGTGGGATAGCTGTTATTACCGGATCGGCCTGCTTCTCACGGGCCCTTCAGGCCAGCCACATTTTACTGGCTATGGGTTTTTCCCATGAAAGAGCTCATGGCTCAATCCGGTTCTCGCTGAGCAAATATCTTACCAGGGAAGATATAGACTACACGGTAAGAAATGTCAAAGAAGTGGTTGAGAAACTGAGAGAATTAAGTCCTTTATCTAAAGGTTAAAAGAGGTGATGCTTATGAGTTTACCATATACAGAGAAAGTCTTGGAATACTTCAGGCACCCTAAGAATGTGGGAGAAATAGACAATCCTGATGCTACCGCTACCGAGGGCTCCCCGGCCTGCGGTGATGTGGTTAAGCTGTATTTGAAAGTTAACCCCGAGACAAAGGTCATTGATGACATTAAATTTAAGTCCTATGGCTGCGCTTCCAACATTGCCACCGCCTCCATCATCACCGAACTGGCTAAGGGAAAGACAATAGATAAGGCCAAGAAGATCACCTGGAAGCAAGCGGCTGAGGCTCTGGGCGGTCTGCCACCGGTAAAGGTGCACTGCGCGGTTCTGGCAGTTGATGCTCTGAAAACGTCAATCGAAAACTATGAACACCAGCATGGATTGGTGAAGGAGAAAATCTCTACCGATGAGAAGATAATCAGAAAGCGCCTTAAGCACGTGATTAGTCCACTTACGGGACTGAATGTGCTGAAGGTAAATCTTGTTAAGAACTTCCAAATAAAAGATGGCCTAATCAGAGTCTATGTCAGTCTTGACAGCACTCATCAGTTCGCCAGGAATCTGAGAGAGGAGATAAAAGAGAGGTTGGAGCCACTCTGGGACATCGAAGCGGTGAAGGTAATTTTTGAGGACGAGTCTGAGTCGGCCTGAGGAAAAGACGGTGAAATTATCGACCAAATCACGGTATGCCGTAAGAGGCTTGCTTGACCTGGCAGTGAACTGTAACGGGGAAGCGGTGTTGATAAAAGATATTGCCTGCCGTCAGAGTATCTGTGAAAGTTACCTGGAAAACATCTTTACCCTGCTTCGGGCGGCCGGCATACTCCAGAGCAGCCGGGGAAGAAAAGGTGGATTCAGGTTGGCCAAACCCCCTAATGAAATTAGTGTGCTGGACGTTATCGAGATCCTGGAGGGTAGCGTTTCACTTACCGCCTGTGTTGATTCTCTCGCCTCTTGTCCTCGCTCAAATCACTGTCTAGTAAGAGAGGTGTGGCAAAAGTCCAGTAACAACTTAAAAAAAACTCTTTCTTCCATAACCCTACAGGAACTGATCGAGCAGCACAGAAAGAGAATACCGGAGTGAGGTAAAAGGCCGGGAAAAGCACCCTATCTACCTTTGTGCTCCCTTGTTGTACCCAATATTGCGCGGAGATTCCGGTAATAGATAGTACTGGAGGACATTTTGGAGGAGAGGGTACTGATTGCTTTCTTGTTAACTTTGTTTGCCGGACTGTCAACCGGTCTGGGCAGTGGCATCGCCTTTTTTGCCAAGAAATCCAAAGTCGGATTCCTTTCCTTTGGCCTGGGATTCTCCGGGGGAGTAATGGTGTACGTATCCTTTGTGGAGATCTTGAGGAAATCGACAGAAGCAATGGCAGCCGTATCCGGCCTCAAGCTGGCAAGTTGGATTGCGGCGGGAAGTTTCTTCCTGGGAATTATCATTACCGCCTTGATAGATAAGCTCATTCCTGAATATGAGAATCCCCATGAAGTGCGGTCAGATCATGATTTGAGCTTATTAAAAGGTAAAGACACTAATTCTGATGATCTATCCTCTGCTTCACTCAAGAGGACGGGAGTCTTCACAGCTTTGGCTATTGCCATACACAACTTCCCGGAAGGCCTGGTAACCTTCTTCGCCGCTTTAGCTGATCCTGTTTTTGGCATTTCCATCGCCATAGCCATCGCCATTCACAACATTCCCGAGGGAATATCGGTCTCGGTCCCTCTCTTCTATGCCACCGGTAATCGGAAAAAAGCTTTTGTCTATTCTTTCCTATCGGGCCTTGCGGAACCTCTGGGAGCTGTGGTCGGTTATTTTATTCTAAGACCGTTTTTGAACGATCTGGTAATCGGTGTATTGTTCGCAGTGGTAGCAGGGATCATGGTTTTTATCTCATTGGATGAACTTCTGCCCACGGCCCGAAAATACGGAAAAGGACATACCGCTATTCTTGGCTTCGTCTTAGGAATGGCCGTGATGGCATTAAGTCTATTATTGTTCTTATGAGGCGAGACGTGAATCACGAACAACTCCTCAAAAACAATAAGTTTCGCTGGTTAATTGCCACTCTACTAATAGTTGCTCCTTTTGAAATCTTATCTTTTTTCTCCATTCACTTTCCCTTATGGATTGAGCTACCTCTGTTTCTGGCTATCATTATGGTTTTTGGCAAAAGGGTCTTTATAAGTGGAATCCGAGGTTTAGTGAGACTGCAGGTCTCAAACATAGATCTTCTAATGACCATAGCTGTTTTTGGAGCAATTTATCTTCAGCAGTTTGGAGAAGCGGTAATCATCATCGTTCTTTTTGCCCTGGGAGATACTTTGGAAGAATTTGGGGTAAACAGAAGTCAAACTGCTTTGAAAGAGCTGATTAAGAAAACTCCTAAGTCAGCACAAATAAAAGGGAGAGAAGAAAAAGTTTCTATTGAAAACATAAAAATTGGGCAAGTCATAATTGTAAAACCGGGGGATCAAATCCCCTTAGATGGGCAAGTTGTCAAGGGAAGCTCCCTGGTTGACGAGGCAGCCATCACCGGAGAATCTCTCCCTAACAACAAGTATATCGGTGATTTTGTATACGCTGGCACGGTCAACACTCAGGGTTATCTGGAAGTAAAAGTCACGCAAAAGGCAAAAAATACAACCCTCTCCAAAATCATTGACTTGACCTATAAATCCGCCGAGAAAAAATCAGTATCCCAAAGATTCATTGAAGAATTTGCCAGGATATATACCCCCTCGGTCTTATTCACTTCTCTCTGGCTCGTTATCATCCCGGTAGTATTTCTGGGAAAACCTTTTAACCTATGGTTTACCCAGGCCTTAACCCTTCTTATTATCGCCTGTCCCTGTGCTTTGATTATCTCGACCCCAATCACAATTTTTTCTGCTATTGGAAACGCCAGCAAGAGAGGAGTGCTCATAAAAGGTGGAAAGTTTATGGAAGAAATGGGGAAAATTAGAGCTATTGCTTTTGATAAAACCAGGACTTTAACTAAAGGTGAGCTAGTTGTCTCCGATATTATTTCCTTTAATGGTTTCACTGAGGAGGAGGTTATCGCTTGTGCTGCCGGGATGGAAGCATTATCAGAACATCCTATTGCCAAAAGTATCCTACAAGAAGCCGAGAAAAAAAGGGTTGAGATTCACCAATTTGCAGACTTCCAGGCAGTGCCGGGAAAGGGATTAAAGGGTGAGTGCACCGTTTGTTTTGACAAACATCATTGCTTAGGGAATATCAAGTTTGTCACCGAGGAACATCACGCTGAAGAAACAATTCTAAAGAAGGTAGAGGAGTTTGAAAAACAAGGGAAGACAACTATTGTCATAAGTGATAATAAAAGGGTGAAAGGCATAATTGGAGTGACTGACGAAATAAGAAAGGAGAGCAAACCGCTGGTGGAGAATCTTCTGAAATCGAGAATTACCCCCGTCATACTAACGGGCGATAATAGATCTTCGGCAGAATTTGTTGCCTCAAAATTAGGGATAGACACTGTGAAGGCCGAATTGCTACCCGATGGGAAAGTTGAGCAACTGGCAAAACTCATCCAACAATACAAACACGTAGCCATGGTTGGTGATGGGGTCAATGATGCCCCGGCTCTCGCCAGCGCTTCAGTGGGAATTGCCATGGGAGCCATTGGTTCAGATGTCGCTATTGAGAGTGCTGATATTGCCCTTATGAATGATAACCTCAATATGGTAACTTATCTTGTCGGGTTGGGCAAAAAGTGTACAGAAACAATAAGATTCAATATTGCTTGGGCTGTATCGGCTAAGTTTCTGTTCTTATTTTTGGCAATTGGTGGCTGGAGCAATTTGGCTTTAGCCATTTTTGCCGATGTTGGAGTGACTGTCCTGGTGATCTTAAATGGCTTAAGACTGTATGGTTATAAAGGAATGTCACGATAAGGAAGAAAGTGGTTTCTTCAGCCTCCGTCAAGAAGGCCTTTTTCTTCCCAAAGGAACCAGTCTCCGGAATCCTGCAGAAAAGAATGGGTGTTCTCCAGAATCTGGTAATGATCCTTTTCTTCCAATATTAGCCGCTCCAATAATTCTTTGGTGGTCGAGGAGGTTACCTTGTTTAGGGCATCCTGGTAGAAATGAACACTCTTCTCTTCCATTTTCATCCCCACCCGGAGGGCCTCCATCTCATCCGGACTGGCGGCAACTGGCTCCCTCATTTCATTCCTAGCCTCCTCAAAAACTGTCTTGATTCTGTTTTTGGGAGTTTCTCCAAAGTATTTTTCAAAATTGGAAAAACCGAGCTCATTAAGTATCTCTTTGAGGACCCTCAAATGCCTCTCTTCGTCCTTCCTGAAGGACAGAAACATCTCCTTACCGAAAGGATGGGAGGCCTTATCGGCTGTCCCTTGGTAAAACTTTATCCCGTCGGTTTCCATTTTGATAGCTGTTTTAATGATTTTATGAATTTCTTCCATCTCAAGTCTCCTTTCAGGAATTGTCTGTTTTGTAAAAAGTTTTTGGTCTTTTCCCAATTGGTAGCCGCAGGCTTTAGCCTGCGTTTTTATGTGCTAATCTTCTCTTGCGCAA
>AQRW01000073.1 GCA_000402295.1 Candidatus Aerophobus profundus SCGC AAA252-L23 | reverse complement strand
GGGCAGACGTGGCAATCTCGGTTTTTTCTTCATTGCTACGGCCTCCGCGGCTGAAGTCCAGAGTCACTTGTATATTGCTCTTGATCAAGGTTACATCACTAAAGACGTGTTTGACGAAATCTACGACCAGGTCAAGAAAACGGCTATGATAATCTCCGGTTTTATTAGATACCTCCGCACCAAACCAACGAAATGAACGATTTCAACGGGACAAACGATTTCAACGATTCCAACGGTTCCAACGGACGCACGAGACAAACGGACACACGGTATAAAATTTTTATACGAAAGGAGAAATAATGACAAAAGTGATCGATATAGGAACTCTTATTATTCAAACGCGGGAGGTGTGCGGGGGACGTCCCCGGATTGTCGGAACTGGAGTCACCGTGCGGCGTATCGTGGGTTGGTATAAGCTGGGGTTGACCGCAGAGGAGATTGTCGCCGAGATCCCGCACTTGACGTTAGCACAGGTTTACGCTGCCTTGGCTTACTATCATGTAAATCGGGAGGAGATAGAACAGGACATCGCCGAAGAGGAGGCGGTGGCTGGGCGGTTGGAGCAACAGCACGGTAAGATCCGTTCCTCACAGCAATGACGATTCGCCTCTACATAGATGAGGACTCGATGCAGAGCACTCTTGTCAGAGCATTACAGGCTCGTGGTGTGGATGTGCTTACTGCTTTAGAGGCAGGAATGATTGAGCGTTCGGATGAAGAGCACTTAGAATATGCAACGAAATAGATGAGCGATGTGACAAAGGAAGGGCGGGCGGTATAAAATTTTTATAGGTACGGTCAAAAGTTATATGAAGGAATCACAGAAGAACCTTATAAATAAAGGGGAAAGTCCTTCATATGGGGAGAGGCAAATTATCTACGAATAAAAACATGGTAGCCGCAGGCTTTAGGTTGCGCAAAGAGGTTACGGTAGCCGCAAGTTTTAACTTGCGCAAACAAACGCAGGCTAAAGCCTGCGGCTACCAGTGGCAAAAAGACCAAAAAGCTTTGACACTACCGTGTGCCAAGATAAACTCTTGGAACTCTTAGGAACTGGAAGAAGGAACTGATCAAGCAAGCACTTCTAAATCGTATCCAAATAAATCCAAAAATAATGCTTGGTAAACCAATTATCAGAGGTACAAGACTCCCGGTAGAGTTGATTCTAAAGATGCTCTCCCAGGGGATATCCACTGAGAGATCCTTAAGGAATATCCACCTCTGATTAGAGAAGACATTCAGGCTGCTCTTGCTTATGCTGCTGAGTCTCTCGAGATGGAGGAAGTTCTTCCTCTGGGAAAAACTGCTAAATGAAGTTTTTGATTGATCAAAGCGAGAGTCCAAGTCATCTCTGATTTACTGGCAACTTATGAAGACCGATTAAAGGATCATTTTGTGGTAGCTTCTGAAACTGGAGTGAGAATCCGACCGTTGCCGTTTAGCTTCAAGGATTCAGATGACCCACCGACGTGGGACTCAATGACTGTAGCACGTCATTGACCAGATGAACCACAAACGCACTAGATGAACCAAATAGACTAGATAGACTAGAGGAACTATTAGGTAGAGGACAAGCATTTACAAAACAGCAGAATATGTGAGAATATATTAGCATAATATTGATGGGGGAAAACTATGGCCAAGACAATAACTCTTCGTTTGAATGATGAATTCTATAAAGAAATAGCTGAGCGTGCCAAAAGTGAGAATAGACCTATTTCCAACTTTATTGAAGTAGCCACCAGACATTACATCATTAATGAGGAATTTACCGATGATCTGGAAATGGCTGAGATACTGTCAAACAAAAAGCTGCTCGGGAAACTGAAAAGGGGAGCCAGACAAGTGACTGAGAGAAAAGGCAAATTTGTTAAAGGGGTATAGGATCTTTCTCACCCAAGGATTCATAGATGATATTGAGAAGATAAGTGGCTCGGGGTTCCCCAAAATAGATAAGAAACTAAGAAATTACGTCTATCCTCAGTTAGGTGACCAACCCCATTGAGGTATCGCGTCGGCTCATGGAGATTGTTCTATCAGATTGACGAGAAAGAAAAGATAGTGTTTATGACGGTAGCAGAACACAGAAGTGAAGCTTATCACTGAACCAACGGATTCAACGGTTTCAACGGTCACACGAGATCAACGAGACAAACGTATGCACGAGATAAACGGTTCCAACGAGCCGGTTCACTCAGTGAACTTTTTTGACTAACGACCCAAAGACGTCGAACGCAAGGACCCAACGGACGCATTTGACCCAATGACCCAACGACGGTGTTGACGTGATGACGTCAGACGCAGCGACGTACATGACTCTAACACATGTCCTTGACACTTTTTCGTAGTATGGTAATATGTTGTTCAGTCCGAGCGATAGCCAGGCACTTGTACCCCCACAGGACAATCCCAACAGGATAGTGCTATTCTTGCCGTTTTCTGCCCAACAGGAGAAACGGCTCTCAAAGAGGGGAAGCGAGCTTGGGTAGCCGCAGGCTTTAGCCTGCGTTCATCGGTCCTGTCATTGCGAGTCTACCGGAGGCAGACGTGGCAATCTGGGTCTTTTCTTCATCGCAAGGTCTTCAGCCACCGAGGTGCGAAGTCACATGTACGTGGCACTTGATCAAAGCTATGTTTCACCAGATACATTTGATGAGATCTACGACCAGGTAGGGAAGATCAGCCGGATAATCTCGGGTTTCATCAAGTACCTTCGCGGTGATTCAACCAAACGAACCATAGGAACTATAAGAACCAAATGAACGATTTCAACGGACGCACGGAATCATATGAAGCCGGACCAATGTAGTTTCTGTAGGGGAAAACTACAGGAAGGCAAAACAGACTTTGTTGCCAAAATGGAAGACCGAGTGATCTCTATCAGAGATGTGCCAGCCTACATCTGTGACAACTGCGGAGAGAGTTATTTTACTCCGGAGATTTCAAAAAAAATTGATCAGGTTATGAAGGACTTCCATGCGGGAAAGCTTTTGGCTTATCCGATTGCAGCGGGAGAAGTCGAGTTGAAGACCTGAGAAATCAACGGAATCAACGTACGCACGAGATGAACCAGATTAGGTACTAAGTGGCTATCGAGGTCATTAAGGAAAAAGTTAGCCAAGGGAAATACATAATTTTCTATACCCATACCGAAAAAATGAGACAAAGATGTTACTTCTGTAAGGGGCGAGTCACTGAGCAAAGGGTGAGCGCTGACTTTCGATGGGGAAATGAATTAGTAGTCATAGAAGATGTTCCGGCTGGAGTATGTGAGCAATGTGGGGAGAAGTATTTTAGTGCTGAAGTATACAAGGAGATGGAGAGAATTGCCAAAATCGAGGTAAGGCCAGCCAGACAAATAACTGTTGACGTTGTGAAGTTCAAGGAAGCTGTTTCATAGAACGGACTCACGGAACCATATGAACTATACGAACCAAAAGAACCATATGAACGAGAGGAACCAGAGGAACGGTTTTAACGGTTCCAACGAGAGCAACGAACGCACGAGATAAACGAGAGCAACGGCCCTGAAGATCACCCNCTTCGAAGATCTTGACTGCTGGCAACAAGCTCGAAGGTTAACGAACCTGGTCTACGGTATAACGAGGGATTATGATTTCAAGAGAGACTTCAGACTCTCGGGTCAGATACAGGCCGCAGCTACGTCGGTGATGGCTAATATTGCTGAAGGCTTTACACGAAGGTCCACCAAGGAATTTATTCAATTTCTGTTTATTGCTACTGCCTCCGCGGCTGAAGTCCAGAGTCACTTGTATATTGCTCTTGATCAAGGTTACATCACTCAAGAGCTGTTTGACGAAATCTATGATCAGGCCAAGAAAACGGCTATGATAATCTCCGGCTTCATTAGATACCTCCGGTATACTGGGCCGAGGCAGTCAGAGAAACGATAACCAGGACAATGATAGTAAGGCCGGTTATCACCGAGACACGAAGAAATGTGGTTACTTTCATTTCAACACCTCCCATCTTTAAGTTCGTTTGTTCCGTTGAAACCGTGCGTCCGTTGGAACCGTTCATCTGGTTCCTACAGTTCATATGGTTCCTCTGGTTAACAACAAAGAACTAAAAACCAACTACTAATAACCANGAACCAAAAACTGAGATTGCCACGTCTGCCTCTGGCAGACTCGCAATGATAGAAAGGTAGCAAATAAACGCAGGATAAATCCTGCGCCTACCCAAACTCACTCCCCTGGGAGGCTAAAGCCTCCCCTACACCTTTTGACAATCTCCTCTACACTTCTGGCAGCTACTACGCAGCTTAAAAGCTGCGGCTACCGCATAATAACTACGCGTCGCCGGCAATGATACATAGTTACGCTTTGGCGTGGTGTCTAACCTTTCTTTTTTTCTCGCCTTCTTCATCAGCATAGTGGGAGTAGTAGTAATGATAGTAATACTTGTAGCGGCCGTAATGACCGGCTTCAAAGACTATCTTGTTGAGAATTACTCCCACAATTTTGGCCTGGACCCTATCCAGAGATTCCTTGGACCGGAGGAGAATTTCCCCTTCTATCTCGCCAGCTCCTACCAAAAGAAGAGTGCCGTCAGTGCGAGTGCTCAGCACCGGGGCATCAGCCATTAAGAGGGTAGGAGGAGTGTCAAAAATGATTTTGTCGTAGCGCTCTCTAAGCTGAGTAATCAGCTCAGCCATCTGAGGGGATCCCAGAAATTCAGTAGGATTCGGGGGAAGAGGACCAGTGCTCAGGATGCTGAGATTATCTATGTTGGGAGCGGGCCGCAGGGCATCTTCCAGCGAACACTCCTTTTTGATAAGATCGGTGAGACCAGGGGATTCCTGCAAACCAAAGATACGATGAATATGGTGATTGCGCATATCCGCATCTACCAGGAGAGTTTTCTCTCCGGCCTGGGCAAAGGTAATGGCCAGGCTGGTAGCGACAAAGGTCTTACCCTCTTTGGGGATGGAGCTGGTTATTAGCAAAGTCTTTAGTTCTTTCTCCAGATCCACAAAGCCCAGGTTGGTGGTGATAACCCGATAATGTTCCGAAATAGAGGATTTGGGATGGGTATAACAGATAAGCTCCAGGCTCTTCAGTTCTTTCTTTTCCCGTGTTTTCTTCTGGGAATGTTTCCTCCCATAGCCGTATCCGTAGCCATAGTAGTAGCCGTAGCGGGCCGCTTTGGAGCCCAGTAAGGGAATGTTACCCAGAATAGTAAGATTAACCAGTTCCTTAAGCTGCTTCTCATCTTTAATAGTCCGGTCCATATACTCACCCAGAAAGGCTAACATCACTCCGCAGAGAAGACCACTGATCAAGGCCAGAGCCCCATTCATTTCTTTGCGAGGTTTGGAGGGCTTGCGAGGAAGAATGGCCGGATCTACCACTTCAATGTTTCCAATTTCACTGGCAGCTTGAATCCTGGCTTCATTGCGGTGTTTGACCAAAGTGGTATAAAGCTCCTCATTGACCCGGCGTTTTCTCTCCAGACGAGCCAGCCTAATCTCCTGCTCGGGAAGTTTGTTTACCTCTTCCTGATACTCGTCCACCAGTTGCTTGAGAGCCGCTTCCTTGGCGACCAGGGTATTGACCTGGGTTTCGTAGTCCACCAGCTTGGTGTAAAGATTGGTGTAGGCCGGACTGACCGATTCAGTCTTTCCACTGACGATAGTCTCTACTTCATTTCGGATCTGAGCTTCAATCTCTTGAATCTTGCTGTCTACCTGAGCTACCTCGGGAGCACCCTCCGAGAACTCTCGGAGGAGCTGGGCTCGCCCCACTTGAAGTTGGGTCAGTTGTTGCTTGAGCACCTGAACGACTGGGTTGTTGGAGATAGTCAGGGAGGACTCCCAGGTTCGATCAATGGTACTCAGTTGCTTCCTTATTTCTTTCAGTCTGACCTGGAGCTCTCCCCGGGAGATTTTCACCCCTTGGTAATCACTTTCGTGACGAGCCAGATTTTCCACTTTCAGGTCGGCCTCAATAGAAAGACGCATGAAGCCTTCTATTTCCTTGTACTCTTGCAATTCATCTTCCGCCCCGATGAGTTGGGTCCCAATCAACTCAGCTTGCTCAGAGATGAAACCAAGTGCCGCACTGCTTTCTCGCCGACGGGAAATGATGTTTCTCTGGGTAGCGGCTTGCGCCAGGGCATTGGCTAAGTCTCTGGCCAACTGAGGACTGTAGGAAGAGGCGGTAATCTTAATCACCCGGGTATCCCGTACCGGCTCCATAGCAATTCTTCCCCCGATATATCCAGCCAACTGATGGAGAACCAACTGGGGGTCCTGAGGGAAAGAATAGGAATTATCTCCGGGGTTGTGGGGGGATTCATCAGAATGGGGAGTTGTCTCAGAGTTTTCCCCCATTATCTTGGCCGGGAGAGATGAGAAAAAGGTCCCCAGAGAAGAAAAGGCTTGGGAAAGAGTACTTCGCAGCTCCTGGGAAGGGGTTTTGATGAATTCAATTTTCCTGATTCGCTCCGGACCGAGGGTTCTTACTACCTCCTCCATTAGGGTTCGGCTCTTGAGAATCTCAATCTGGGTGTTAATCTCGGTTTGGGTGGAGAAAAGGCCGGCTCCGCCAAAGATATCAATATCGGAGCGGGTGGCTTGCCTCTGCTTGAGGTTAAGTATAGTAGAGGCTTGATAGACAGGAGTCTGGAGGAAAGTAAGGATCATAGTAGTGGCAGTGATGACCACTACCGAGGTGATGACAATCCACTTTCTCTTCCATAAAACACCCAGGTAGTCTTCTAGGCGAGGTTCTTCGGTCGCCATACAAAACCTCCATGGAGACAAATTCGAAGCACGAAATAACAACTGCGCCCTAGTCTTTGGGTCGGTGCGTCAAGACTGTTAAAATCGTTCGTTCCGTTTATCTCGTTGATTCCGTTAAAACCGTTAAGACTGACACAACCAATGACCAAGCAGCAACAACGAAAACCGTTCCTCTCGTCTATTCCGTTCGTTCTGTTAAGACCGACACAACCAATGACGAAGCAGCAACAACCAAAAACTGAGATGGCCACGTCGCTGCGCTCGCAATGACAGGGCGATGAACGCAGGCTAAAGCCTGCGGCTATCCAAGCTCACTTCTCTGGGAGGCTAAAGCCTCCC